>JALOTU010000009.1 GCA_025457725.1 Verrucomicrobiota bacterium | reverse complement strand
CGTTTGAACTGCCCACACTGACAATTGAAGTCTCGCCGGGAACCGATCTGAACGCCGCAACCAATGCGAGCATCAAAACCACCATCGTGGCCCGGGACCATTTCACGATCAAAGGCGATCTGAACGTCAGCTTCAACACCCATCTTGGCTGGGACGTTGGCCCGCAGACGACGGTTTCGCTTGAAGAACAACTGGGCGAGAAGGTCATTCATGCGGAATCGTTCTTCTCGATTCCCACGAATTGCTGGATCGTGAATGCCTCGGCAGGTGTTGCCGTCCAGCACGGCAGATTCACCTTCAGAATTCACGATCAGAAGATCGTTTTCCGTGGCGATTGGGCGAATGAAATCAACCGCAAGTGATTGGCTGGCAATGCCTCCATGCGATCGGGAAGCCCCACGACTATTCCGTCGCTCGGATCTGGATCCAACGTTGCACAGGCACGCAGGCGGTCCGCATGGCCTCGACACAACCAAACACCTGGCCACCGCGGGTTTCAAATCCGATCGTGCCAAACCCGCAATTTTGATTTCAAAATGAAGAGGCTGATCCGTTCTTTCCTGGGCGTGCTACTGGCAGGGCTCAGCGTCACCGCGGTGGTTGCTGAAAACAGCGCCACCAATCCCGTTCCGGGCGCTCCGGACTGGCTCAAACGCCATGAGAGTTTTATCAAGATCGCGGCGGCACGCGAGGTGGATTTGCTGTTCCTTGGCGACTCGATTACGGATGGGTGGCGGACCAAAGGCTCGAAGGTTTGGGCGCAATATTACCTGCCGCGCCATGCGGCAAATTTCGGAATCGCGGGCGACCGCACCCAACACGTTTTGTGGCGGATCGAGAATGGGGAGTTGGACGGGATCAAACCGAAGGTCGTGGTGTTGTTGATCGGGACCAACAACACCGGTAAGGAACGGAACTCTGATGCGATCCGCAATACCACATCCGAGGCAATCCAGGGGGTGACGGTCGTCGTCAAGGAATTGCGGGCAAGACTCCCCGCTTCGCGCATTCTGCTGCTGGCGCTCTTTCCGCGGGCGGACCCGAATGATCCGCAGCGGCGGCAGGTGGTTGAGATCAATCAAGCGATCGCAAACCTGGATGACGGCAAGAACATCCAGTTCCTCGATATCGGGGCGCAATTTCTGAACCCCGACGGCACGATTCCCGAAACGCTGATGCCGGATAAACTCCATCCGTCGTCCGCCGGTTATGAAATCTGGGCCGCGGCCATGGAGCCGACCCTCAAGAGCATGTTGGAATGAATCCACCAGATCAGCGTGCAGCGTCCTTGAGCTTCGCGATGAGGTAGTCCTCCAGTCCGGGATGCTGGACGTCGGGTGCGCCGGGATAGACCAGTTCACACTCGACGCCGACACTACGAAGTTTCTCCTGCAGTTTCACGCCGAAGTTCGCCGTGTGGGTCGGATCCTTCTGGTCCTGACCCAAGGCGGGGGGCGTGTTGTAGCCGAGATAGATCGGCGGATCGTCGGCGGTGACGTGTTCATAGGGCGAGTATTCCTTGATCCAGGGCAGCACGGATTCGCGCGCGGCAAGGAACTCCGGGAACTGTGTGTCGCGCGTCTTGATGTTTGTCGGATCGGGCATGAACCCGAACGCGTGACCTCCATAACGGCTGTTGGGCGTCCATTCCCTGAGCTGTTTCGGATCCAGCGATGTCTGCGCGATCCACACGGCGGCGCACCAGAGGCGCGTGGACTCGCGTGCGACCGGATCCCCGCTCTTCGGATCAGCGAGATCCTCGTGAAACGCGAGCCACAGGCTCGAACACGCGCCCGCCGAACCGCCCGTGGCACCGATGCGCGCCTTGTCAATGTTCCACTCGGCGGCCTTGCTGCGCACGAATTGCAACGCTCGCGCGGCGTCCCCCAGAGGCCATTTCACCGGGGGCTTCACCCCGGCAAGTTGGGCTTGCGTGCTGTAGCGGTAGTTGATGGAAACGACGGAGATGCCCGCGGCGAGATATTTCTCCAGCTGGGCCACCCCCTTCTTGTCGCCCCACACCCAGCCCCCGCCGTGGATGTGGTAGACCAGCGGCGCGGGTTTGTCGGACGCGGCCTGGTAGAAATCCAGCACCTGCCGCTCGTGTGTGCCGTAGGCGACACTCGCGTAGGTGGGTGCGTGCTGCGCCGCAGGAGCCTTCACGGGCGCGTTGGTTTCGGGGGGCGACGGCTCGACCGGATCCGTCGCAAAGACCGGCGTGCTGAGCAGATACAGGGTGGTGACGATCAGACAGGTTTGTTTCATAAAGATGTTCTCCTCAGGGAAGGGCCCATTGAGCGGCCATTCCTTTGCGTTGCTCCGCCAGCCATCGCAGGGCCGCGTTGGAGATGATCTCGTGGCCGCCATCAAAGATGGTCACGCGGGTATTGCCGGATAGGCGCCGGAACAACGGAGCCTTGCTGCCGTATAACGGATCGGGGTCGGCGGGCTCGGGAGAAATCTGAGTGGCGTAAAAGTTGGTGATCTGCGCTTCGGTCAGGACGTCCACGGGTGCAGCCACGACGTTGAAGGCGTAAAGCGCATGAGTGAAGGGAACGCTGCCCGAACGCCCGTCATTCACCCCATGGTTGATGTCCAGCGCAAGATGGGTGGCCTGGGCGAGATAGGTCGCGGGCGAGCGCAGGATGCACTGGTTCAGGGCGTTGGTGTTGGTCGCCGGGGAGCCTCCGCAGGCGGCTTCGATGTTGTTGGCGTAGCCGTCGTTGGCGGTTCCGTCACATTGCCGCCACCACGCCGCGATATCACTGATGCCGCACCAGGCGGAAACGCCCGCCCAGATTTCCGGATGCCGACCCGCCAGCAACAGCGAGGCATGCCCGCCGCCGGAAACGCCGACGAGATAGATCCGATTGGTGTCCACGTTGCAGTTTACCCGCATGAATTCGACCGCCGAGACGATGTCCTGCACTGCCAGTTCGGAACCGAGGGCGTTGGAATTGTTGTTGGAGCCGCGGAAGTTGGGATGGATGAAATGCCAGTCGTTGGCGATGCACCAGTTGGCAAAATCGGGCTCGGACTGGAGGTAGTTGCCTGACCAGGTGTGCAGCGCGACGAGCAGCGGCTTCGGGTCGTTGCTGAGCGCTTGGTAAACCAGGGCCGGCTGCAACGTCTGGTCCGCGGACGAGAGATAGGCGAGTTCGAGCACGTTGGTGGGCCAGCCCGGAACCGGCTGGCTGCCCGTAAGCCGGCCGCCGGATGTTGTGCCATGGGTTACGGCCAGGCGGGCGAAAAATTCCTCGTGTCCGCCCACAAGGATGAGCACAAGATTGGTGCCGGATTCGGCCACATCACCCGGCGCCGCCGGATTCCAAGCAATCAGGTTGGTTGAAACCTGTACCGCATAGCTGATCTTCGGATCGCCTGCCGCTTCCGCACCCTTGGGCCACGTGACGCTGTGGTTGGCTCCGCTGGGAAGCGGCAGCGGCATGGCATCGTGCTGCGTCGGATTGAAGCCAAGAGCATATTCGAGCAAGGCCGGGATCTTATCGTTGTCCCCGTCGCCGTCGCCGTCCGCCGCAATACCGTAACCCGCAGCCCAGGAGGTGAAGGAGGGCTCGACCCCTTCCCGCATCACGACGCCGTCGAGAATTGCGCGATTGGAGGGCGGCTGACGAATCCACAACTCGGCATAGCCGTTGGTGTCGGTTGTCACCGTCAACGTGGTTGCCACACGGTACCAGTCCTGTTGCGTGCCGCTCGTGATGGCCGTGCCGCTGTTGCCGGCATTGATCAGATCCGACCCGGTGAACGATGCATTGTTGGCGAGCTCGACGGCCGGGTTCCATGACATGAACCTTAGCCAGTGGGCGTAAACTTGATAGGTGGTGTTGGGCTTGAGATTCCCGCCTCCGTTGCCGCCGTCTCCCGATCCCGAGTTGAAAGTCCACTTCAAGTCCGGCAGCCCCGCTGGCGTGTTGCCCTCCAGGACTTTGGCTCCCAGCCCATCCGTATGGCCCGCCGGCGTGGCGCCGGTGGCGTGGCACGAGTCGTCAACGCGCCCCCAGGAGCCGGTGCTGGACTGACCTGCGACAATGCCCGCCTGGCTCCCGTTGGTCGCGTTGACCAGGGTGCCGTCGATCGACGCATCCACAAAAATCAGGTTGCCGGACAAGCCGGTGGTGACTTCGGCAAAGGTGAGGGTGCCCGCCGCCGTTGCCAAGTGAAGCGGGAGAGCGCACAGGGCCAGAATGGCAGGGATTGATTTTGGGGACATGATGTCAGCAGGACCGAGGTGTCCTCCACCTTGGATGATCATGCAACAGGATGGACATTCGTTGCGTCATGAGGTCCAGCGTTTTCATTTGGGTCGCTGCGCCGCACCCCGGTTGGCCGGGTTGCTCTGATCGGGTGCCTGGCCCCGCGCGGGTTCACAGATAAGGCCGCATAAACTGCTGCCGCTTCAACCACGCAATCAACTCGTCGGCCAGGATCCGGTCGTCGGCTACGCGCGGATGGTTTTTGGTCCAATGCTTGAAAACAAAATGGCTGATCGCAGCGTCGCCCGCTTCGAGTTGTGCCACGGCCGATTCCCATGCCTCGCGCAGGAGATCGCTGTGCGCGCCGCCACGCATGCCGCCGCGGAGGAGAACCACGTGGGCCCCGGGCCAGGCTTGGCGGATATCCCGGATCAGCGCCACGTACCCGCTGGTAAAATTCGTGGGGAAGGATTGCCCGTTCCAGTGGGGATAGCCGTAGTCGTTTTCGCCCAGGTTCACGCAGACGACATCCGGCGTCCAGGTCGACAGGCTGGCGCGCGGCGATGCAGGATCCGGATAAATTCTATCCCACGCCTCGCCGGCTTTAAACTGAACCCAGCCCGTGGCAATGCCGATGCCACTCACGGCGAAGTTGCGATAATCGGCGTCGAACGCGTCGGCGGTCAAGGTCGCGTAGCTCAGCGCCGCATTATGAGTCCGACGATTGGCCCATTGGTCCTTATCCCCGTCCTCATTGCAAGCGCCAACCGTGATCGAGTCGCCCATGAATTCCATCCGGAGTTTGTAGCCCGGGGGCTGGGGAGTCCACGCCTTCGCGCCCGGCGCCAATTCGACCCCGCGGAAACTCACCGAGCCGGCGAGGGCCTCGCTACGCTTGAAAAGGCGCAGGTGATGGCGTCCGTTGCCGGGAACGGATACGTTCACATTTGTGGGTGACGATCCCTCGTGGATTCCAATGATGGCGTTCGAGCCATCGACCTGTGCGTTGAAGAAGCTTTGTCCTTTGGCGTCGTCAAACAAAAGGTGGATCCTGTCCCCGTCGAAATCCAAGCTGATCCGACTCGCTTGCCAGACGATTCCCGGCGCGCTGGTGTCAGCAAAATCAAACCGGCCCTCGTAGCGGAAGAACGCACTGGACGCCGGAACCACCTGTACGGTTTGGGCGGCGCTGGTGCTGACCGTGGAACGGGGCGCGGGCTTCGCCGCAACTGGACCGGAGGTGCAGCCCCCCAATAACGAAGCGAGAAGCAGCATCCCCGCCACAAGGGCAATCCGAGACATGCCGGCCGGACTGCCCCGACACGACTCGGATGCAATCAGATCTGGGTGGGACACTCTCAATGTCTGGGCTGTCACAGGTTGCATCAACGAGAGTGCCGGCTGACCCCGGGCTGACGATTGCCAACCCCATCAGGAGGAGGGCGACGAGATGCTGCGGGAAATCCAGCCACCGATTCATTGAGCTCAACGCAACATTCGCCGCCGGCACGGCCCTGGTGACACAGGAGCAGAACCGGTGTTCTCCGGCAACACGCATTCCTACTTGGGTGGATTCAGATTCTCATCAAAACAGATGTTGAACGCTTCCTGGTAGTCTTCGGTGCGCAGGAAGGAGGCATGCCCGTCGCAATACATCACGTTCGCACCTTCATCCCCGTGATTATCCAGCTTATCCGGATAGTTGTGTTTGAGGCTGGGGGGTGCGTCGTCGGCGTCAACGAGCAACCAGACGCGGGTCGGTCCGGGTTTCATCCCGCGATATTTGAAGTTCTTGGTGAGCTGATAACTGGCCACCGCCCTCTCCGATTTCTTCTTTCCGGAGGTATTGGACATGACACCGTAAACCTCGTAACTGGTCCCGCGGCCCGGTCCGCGGCCCGCCGGGCAGTTGTCTCTCAGGTCTGCCACCAGCGTGACTCCCTGGACCGTCACATTTGACGAGGTCACCTCGTTCTGCGTGCTGGGGCATACGAATGAATCCAGACTCGACATGTATGTTGGATACAAATAATTCATGTCGTCATCCAAACCAAGGCGCGTGCCCGGAGGCTGTCCCAGCGTGTCACCCACGTAGTCTCCTTTGTAATCGCCGGCGTAAAGCATGGAAGCCAGACCCAGTTGCCTGAGGTTGTTCAAACAGCCAATCTTCTTCGCTTTGTCCTTGGATTTGCTCAAGGCGGGCAAGAGCATTGCCGCCAGAATAGCGATGATGGCAATCACCACGAGCAGTTCGATGAGTGTAAATGCTTTTTGCCTGAACCGCGTCCCGGGCCGAAGCCGGGCTGCGGAAGTTATCGTGGGCGAATCGTTCATGTACTTTTCGGTTGGGTTTTTTGATTTGGTTTCGGTGCGGACAACAACATACGAGATCATCTTTTCACGACTCTACACCAAAATGGTTACATTGTTGTAATACTATGTGGCACATTGTGCGTCAATCGAAATTTTACGTTGTGGTTTGCCTGTTAAGCTTATCGCTGCAACACTGTAGTAATACATTGTCGCAGAGTAGTATACTTAGCCTCTATAGGCAATGATGCCCATCTTGTGGTGCCACTGGTGAGCCGTCGCCGTGAAAGAGCGGATTGCATTTCCTTCAAGGATCAAGAGAAAATCGCGACTGAGGCTCTGAGGGTTTCTGGCCTGAATATGATTGATCGCTGGAATCAAAGACATCGACTCGGCTGCGTTGCGGCGGTTGCAGCGAGTATTGTTTTGGCGATGCCCAATGCAGTGGCACAGGACCAACAGGTGCAAGAATTGACGACGGCGGCCGAAGTCCGAGGCCTGTCTGCGGAACTCGCAGAGCAACATCTGCCGGTCCGCCTACGCGGCGTGGTCACGTTTTTCAGTGAGAATCTGTTCTCAAGGTTCATCCAGGACTCTACTGCTGGGATTTACCTGCGCGAATCCACCAACATTCCGCCGCTTCGGCAAGGGCGATTGGTGGAGATCGTCGGCGTCACAAGCGCCGGCGAATACGCACCGGTCGTCCTGCCGCAACAGGTGCGCATTTTGGGCGAGGCCCCTTTGCCGCGCGCCGTGCCGACGACTTTCCAGGCGCTGGCAAGCGGTCAGGAAGACAGCCAGTTTGTTGAAATTTCCGGAATTGTGCGGTCAACCCAGCTTGACGAGTTGTCGGGCTACCAAGTGATCGAGCTGGCAACCGGCGGGGGCCGGTTGGCGGCTTGTGTGCCGGGTATTCCTGTTGAAAGTCCCGAGGCCCTGATCGACAGCACCATTCGGGTGCGTGGAGTTTGCTCCACGATTTTCAATCGCCAGCGGCAGTTGTTCAGTATTCGACTTCTGGTGCCCAGGCCCGAGGATGTGATCGTCGAAACCCCGGCTCCGGAAAACCCGTTTTCAATGCCGGCGCGCAGCATTGGAAGCCTCCTCCAGTTCACCCTGCAGGGAAATTATGGGCGCCGCATCAAAGTCTCAGGGACGGTTGTTTTTCAGCACCCGGGGGAATCCCTTTACATTCAGGATGACAACTATGGGCTCCGAATCCAGACCCGGCAGGAAACCCCGTTGAGGCTGGGGGACCGGGTGGAGGTGCTCGGGTTCATCGCCCAAGGCCAGTACTCGCCGATGCTGGAGGACGCAATCTACCGCAAGGTGGGGAGCGACCCCGCCCCTGTGCCTGTGGACGTGGACATCGATGCGGCGCTCACCGGCGCCTACGATTGTCGACTGGTGCGCCTGGAGGCCAAGCTTCTGGATCGCACCCGCCAGAGCCTGGAGCAGTTCTTCGTGCTCGCGTCGGGCGACTTCATCTTCCATGCGCATCTGGATCCAATGTATGGGCCTGACGCCGTCGAAGGGCTCCAAGACGGAAGCCGGGTATCTGTCACCGGTATTTGCCTGTTCGAGCCGGGAGATTTGAAGAAGCGGGAGAGTTTGCGGGCAAAATCCTTTCAACTTCTGCTTCGTTCCCCGGCGGACATTCGGGTGCTGGCTGCCCCTCCTTGGTGGACGCTCCGCAAGCTGCTGTGGACGGTTGGATTGCTCCTGCTGAGCGTCCTTGTGGCTCTGGCCTGGGTGGGGGTGTTGCGGCGGCGTGTGGGGCAGCAAACTCAGATCATCCGGCAACAGCTGCAGGTGGAGGCCTCGTTGAAGGATCGGTATGTCGATCTCTTCGAGAACGCCAACGATATGGTGTTCACGCATGACCTCGCCGGACGGCTCACCTCCATCAACCGCTCCGGGGAACGGCTGCTGCAGCACGGACGAGAGCGATTGCTGAAAATGTCGCTCGTGGACTTGGTCGCGGCGGACCAGCAAGCCGCCGCCCGGGAGTGGCTGGCCCAGGTGGTCAAGGGGGCGGAATTGCCCACCGCCGAATGGGATTTTGTCAATGCCTCTGGCAGGCGTGTCAAATTGGAGCTCAGCAGCCGCCTGCTGATCGAGCCTCCCAAGGAGCCCGAAGTGGAAGGCATCGCCCGGGATATCACTGAGCGGCGGCGGCTTGAGCACGAGTTGCTCGAAGTGAGCAACGCCGAACAACGCCGGATAGGGCACGATCTCCACGACGGCGTTTGTCAGCAATTGGTTGGCATCGCCTGCCTTTTGGAGATTCTTGGCGAACAAATGCAGGAGGCCAACTCGCCCCAGGCGGCGGATGTCGAGAAGATAGGATCGCTGATCAACGAGGCCACCGTGCAGGCGCGCAGCGTGGCCCGCGGCCTGTTTCCCGTTCGCCTGGCTGAAAGCGGGCTGGTGGCTGCGATTGAGGATCTGGTGGACAACGCCGGCACGCGTTTCCGCCTCGACTGCACGTTCAACTGCGATTCACCTCCATCGACGGTGGACAATGAAATGGCACTCCACCTATACTACGTCGTTCAGGAAGCTCTGCTTAACGCGGTCAAGCACGGCAAAGCCCGTCACGTGGTCGTCTCATTAAGGCCTGACGGTGAACGGTTCAAGCTGGCCGTGAGGGACGACGGGATTGGGTTCAAGACGGCGAGCAGCCGGCGCGCGGGAATGGGCATACGCATCATGCGCTATCGAGCCAACGTCATCGGAGCCACGCTTGATGTGATGAGCCAGCAGGGACGGGGAACAGAGGTTGTCTGCACGTTTTCTCCGGCGAGAATTGAGAGTCAGATGATGCACGAAACAATCAATGGCTAAAACCCCCGAAGCCCAGACAGGATCGCCCGCCACCACGAGTGGCGAGTCGGTCAAAAGCAGCCGCGTCTTCATCGTGGATGACCACACAATGTTCCGCGAAGGGTTGCGGCAACTGATCGACCATGGACCAGGACTCACGGTTTGCGGTGACGCTGCCGACTCGACAGAAGCGATGCGCGGCATACGGGAAACGAAACCCGATGTGGTGCTGGTGGACATCTCCCTGGGTGGTGCCAGTGGCATCGATCTCATCAAAGCCATCAAGGCTGAGAATGAAGATTTGCTTGTGCTGGTGGTTTCCATGCATGACGAAGTGCTCTACGCTGAGCGCGCGCTTCGGGCTGGTGCCATGGGCTACGTGATGAAGCATGAGCCTATCAAGAACGTGAGGACCGCCATCCACAAGGTGCTCGGCGGCAGCATGTATCTGAGCGAGAAGATGGCTGTAAGCATTATTTCCAAGCTAATGCGTGCACAGAACCCAGACCACCCCACCACGACGGTGGATTTGCTGAGTGATCGCGAGCTGGAAGTTTTTCGAATGTTGGGGCAGGGAAAAGGGGTGCGTCAGATTGCAGAAGAACTCAATGTGACCGTCGCCACAGTCAACTCCTTCCGCAACCGCATCAAGGATAAGATGGGGCTGAAGAGCTCCACGGAAGTCATGCTCCAGGCCATTCAGTTGGCAAGGGGCGAGGCGACCGGTTGATCCAGGGGAGCCTCCCAGGGGTGACTGCTGTAAAGGGTTTGCAGAGGACCTTGCTCTTCAGATGGGGGGTCTGGACTGGCACCGCTTGGGAGCCCTGCGATTTCAACCGGACACCTTGCTGTGTGGATGGCTGATGTGGTGAACGCCAAGGTCGTCCCGCCCTCCTCCAATGGCTCCCTGCTCACTCCTGCAAAGCGTGCGTTGGGCTCAGGCAGCTTCCTTCTTCTCACGCTGTCGAAGCTTGGCTTCGCCTTCGCCGCAGACCATTTCCCGGGTGATCGTCACATGGCTGACGTCGTCGCGACCGGGCAGCTCATACATCAGGTCGAGCATGAGCTTCTCCATGAGACTGCGCAGGGCGCGGGTGCCGGTGCCCTTCTTGATGGCTTGGGAGGCCAGTGCGCGCAGGGATTCGGGCTGAAAGTCCAGTTCCACGCCGTCCATGGCAAGCAGCTTGGCATACTGCCGGGTCAGTGCGTTCCGGGGCTCGGTCAGCACCTGGACGAGTTGGTCCTCCGTCAGTGCCGCCAGGGAAGTGATCATGGGCAGCCGTCCCACGAACTCGGGAATGAACCCGTAACTCAGCAAATCCTCCGGCTCGACGTGCGTCAGTAATTGATCGCGCTCGATGGCGGAGGTTTTGTGCTGTTTCTCCACCGCGCCAAAGCCCATGACATCGCGGCCCAAGCGCCGTTCCACCACGCGTTCCAATCCGCCAAACGCCCCGCCGCAGATGAAGAGGATGTCGGTGGTGTCGATCTTGATGTATTCCTGCTGGGGATGCTTGCGTCCACCCTGCGGCGGCACATTGCAAATGGTGCCTTCGAGGATCTTCAACAAGGCTTGTTGCACGCCTTCGCCGGAAACATCGCGGGTGATGGACGGGCCCTCCTGCTTGCGGGCGATCTTGTCGATTTCGTCCACGTAAATGATACCCCGCTGGGCCCGCGCCACGTCGTAATCGGCGGATTGCAGCAATCGCAGCACGATGTTCTCCACGTCCTCGCCCACGTAACCGGCTTCCGTCAGGGTGGTGGCATCGGCGATGGCGAAGGGCACATCGAGCGTCTGTGCCAGCGTCCGGGCCAGCAGGGTCTTGCCCGATCCGGTCGGCCCGATCATGAGGATGTTGCTCTTCTCCAGCGTGACATCCGCATGCGGCGTGGTATCGGGTTCCTTCCCCTTGTCGTCGGCCTTGGCGGCTTCGGCTTCCAGCTTGTTGAACACGCGCTTGTAGTGGTTGTGCACCGCGACGGACAGCGTGCGCTTGGCGTGTTCCTGTCCGATGCAGCTGCGCTCCAGTTCCGCCCGGATGTCGGCCGGTTTCGGGGCCTTGAGTTTCTTTTTCTGGTTGCGAGCCTGCGCGGCCAGTTCCACGTCCAGCAGGTTCTTGCAGAGAATGACGCAGTTGTCGCAGATATAGACGCCCGGTCCGGAAAGGAGTTTGCGCACTTCCGCGTGGGATTTCCCGCAGAAGCTGCACATGGTCAGATTGGTCGGACGAGCCATAAGCGTCTCCAGTATCGATTCCTCGGCGGTCTCAAGCGCCGGTTGCGGCGGTCAGACCCACCGATGCAGAATGCGTTCCAGCGTCCCTACTTCTTCTCGGTGTCGGCGGGGATTTCCTTTCGCGACGCCACCACCTGGTCCACCAAGCCGTATTCCCTGGCTTCATCGGCGGAGAGGAACCGGTCGCGATCGGTGTCCTTGGCGATATCATCCACCGATTTGCCGGTATGTTTTGCCAGGATCTCGTTCAGCCGGTCCTTCAGGCGGAGGATTTCCTTGGCCTGGATGCTGATGTCCGTGGCCTGGCCCTGCACGCCGCCCCAGGGTTGATGGATCATGATGCGCGCATTCGGCAGCGCGAAGCGTTTGCCCGCGGTGCCGGCCGTCAACAGCACTGCCCCCATGCTCGCCGCCTGGCCGATGCAATAGGTGTTCACGTCGCAGGTCAGGAACTGCATGGTGTCGTAGATGGCGAGGCCCGCCGTGACGCTGCCGCCCGGGGAGTTGATGTAAAGGTGAATGTCCTTCTTCGGATCGGTCATCTGCAGGAACAGGAGCTGGGCGATGATCAGGTTGGACACCATGTCATCCACGGGCGTGCCGAGGAAAACAATGCGGTCCACCAACAGGCGTGAGTAGATGTCGTAACCACGTTCGCCACGGCCGGTCTGTTCGACCACCATCGGCACCAGGAAGCTTTTTTCGTTCATAGCTGTAATTGCTGCTCGCGAACCTATGTCAGGGGGGGAGCAGGGTCAAGCACGGCACCCGGCGGCACCCGCCTGCAGAGCCGTGACGGGGGTGGACGATGTCGGGAGCCGGGGCTATTCTACCGGGCAGGCAAAATTGAACGAATGTCAATGGAACCCAGATATATCGACGTGGAGGTGTTGCCGGAGCCGCCGCGCACCGGTCCGGACAGCGGTGTCGCCCGCCGTCTTCCCCGGAAGGAGTCGGCAATGGGAGGTCCTCCGATCCATCCCCTCTCCGCGCTCCTGCTGCTGGTTGTGGACAATCTGTGGTTGATGCCCGAGTTCCTGGTGATTGACTGGGTGATCACCATCCCCTTGTGTTTCCTGACCGTGCTGTTTCCCACCCTGTTGATCCAGAAGCTTCTCAAGAAGCAAACGGGCGCCGCCGCCCTGGGCTACTCGGTGTTGCTGGCCGTCATTGCCGCCGTCCCCACCTCGTTGCTCGGCACCCCCGTCGGGGCGGCGATGCTGGCCTGGTTCGGGATCAGCAAGTTGTGGGGCGGAGGCCGCGACCATGCAGCGCCTTGATCTGTCACCCTCCATCCCGGTTTCACCGCAGCACCCCGCAGCCTGAAGCTCATCGTCCAAGATCCTCTCCCATGACATCGATCCCCCATATCCCCGCCCTGCGCCTGGGGCGCCACTATGCGAGCCTCGACGGTCACGAGGTCAAGGACCACCGGACGGGGGAGGTCCTGGCCACGGTGTCCAGCGTCAACGCCGGCATCGTTCGCAAGGATCTGCAGAGGATCGCCAGCAGCGTGGAGTCGTTGAAACGTTGCAGCGTGGAATCGTTGATTGATCTGTCGGCCCGGGCAGGCGAGCTGTTTCTTAACGGAACGCTTCCGCTGGGGGATCAGGGCCACACCCAGTCGCCGCAGGATTACATTGGAACGCTGAGCCGCACGAGCGGCCTGCCCCACGTCCTGGTCCGGCGCAACATGGACAAGATTCACGATGCGCTGACGCACATGCGGACGGTGCTCAACGGCCTGACGCGCGGACTGGACCTTTCCATCCTCGACACCGGGTTTGGCGAGCAGTTCGGAACGCGGTTGAGTTTCCTTCCGACCACGCAGGCGCTGGGGCTGGTGATGCCGAGCAATTCGCCCGCCGTGAACTCCCTCTGGCTGCCGGCCATCGCCCTCAAGACCCCGGTCGTCATCAAGCCGGGCAAGGAGGAGCCCTGGACGCCCTATCGCCTGATCCAAGCGTTCATGGCCGCCGGGGTGCCGCCGGAGGCGTTTGGATTCTATCCCACGGATCACGAAGGCGCGTCCACCATCCTGCAGCAGTGCGGTCGCGCCCTGATTTTCGGGGATCAATCCACGACGGACCAGTACGCCGGCAATCCCGCGGTTCAGGTGCATGGTCCGGGCTGGAGCAAGATCCTGATCGGGGAGGACTGCGTCGAGGACTGGCGCGACTACCTGGACGTGATGGTCAGTGCGGTCAGCGACAATGGCGGCCGTTCCTGCATCAATGCCAGCATGGTCGTGGTGCCGAAGCACGCGGGCGAGCTTGCCCGGGCGCTGGCCGAGAAGCTCGGGCCCCTGGAGCCCGCTGCGCCCGAGGATCCCGACGCCCGGCTCTCCGGATTTGCCAATCCGAAAATGGCCGAGTTCATTGACGCGCAGATTGAGGAGGGGCTGAAGACTTCAGGGGCGGTGGAGGTGACGGCGGCGTTTCGTGGTGGTCCGCGGAAGGTCGAGTTCCAAGGCGGCGTTTACCTGCGTCCCACGGTCGTTCTGTGCGATTCGTTCCAACATCCGCTGGCCAACCGCGAGTTTCTCTGTCCCTACGTGTCCGTGGTCGAGGTGCCGCAACAGGACATGCTCCGCCAGATCGGCTACAGCCTGGCCGTGAGCGCGATCACCCGGGATCCGGTCTTCATTGGCCAGTTGCAGGCGTTTCCCGAGATCGAGCGCCTGAACCTGGGACCGGTCTCCACCCTGAAGGTTTCCTGGGACCAGCCGCACGAGGGGAACATGTTCGAGTTCCTCTGGCGGCGCCGCAGCATGGAACGCGGCTGGTAGCCTCCGACAGGGCAAACGCTCCCATGAGCCCGTGTTTTCGGAGTGGCGCCGGTTTTCAACCGGCTTGGGGATGGGGTGGCCTGGGGGTGGGTTCCATTTGCCGGCTGGAAAGCCGGCGATACCTCCCGGATGAAGACGCGTCTGCGCTGCAGCCTCCAAGCCTTCCGCTTGCTGCCCTGCGGGAGCGCAGGCAGACTGCGCCGCGATGCGGGAAACTTTGCGCGCCTGGAATGAAAGCCTCGAGACGTTTGTGCTCGACCGCGTCCTGCGCGACGCCACCCTGGGCGTGCAGGTCATCGCCGTGGGCAACCTCACCGTCGGCGGCACGGGCAAGACCCCGGTGGTGGAGAAATTCGCGCGGGCGCTCCAGGACCAGGGGCGCAAGGTGGCGATTCTCTCGCGGGGCTACCGCTCGCGTCCGCGTCCCATCCACGAGCGCATTCTCAACCAGATCCTGCTGCGCGGCGACACCACCCCGCCCCGCGTGGTTTCCGACGGCAAATCGTTGCTGCTTGATTCCGAGGTGGCGGGGGACGAGCCCTACATGCTGGCGTCCAATCTCAAGGATGTGGTGGTGCTGGTGGACAAGGACCGCGTGAAGTCGGGTCGGTATGCGATTGAGAAGTTCGGCTGCGACACGCTGCTGCTGGACGACGGGTTCCAGTATTGGAAACTCCGCGGACGCCGGCAGGATGTCGTGCTCATTGACCGCCAGCAACCATTCGGCAACAACCAGTTGCTTCCCCGCGGCACCCTGCGGGAACCGCCCTCCCACCTTTCCCGCGCCAACGTCATCTTCATCACCAAGAGCGACGGACGGACGGCGGAGCTGCGCCGGCAGATTCAAACCTTGAACGCCAACGCCGGCATCATCGAATGCATGCATCAACCGCTTTATTTCGAGGATGTGTTCACCGGCGACCGCCACGAGCTCTCGGTGCTGCAGGGGCGCAAGGTGGCTACGATCAGCGGCATTGCCCAGCCGGAGAGCTTCGAGGGCAGCCTGCTCAAGCTCGGCTGTGACCTGGTCTACACCAAGCGATTCGCGGATCACCACCGGTTCAGCCAGCAGGAGTTGTTGAACTTCATCAACCGCAGCAAGAAACGGCAGGCGGAGTTGCTGGTGACCACCCAGAAGGACGCCGTGCGCTTTCCCAAACTCGACCGGCGCGATCTCCCGTTCTATTTCATGCGCGTGGAAATCAAGATCATGAGCGGTGCGGAGGATTTCCAGGACTGCGTGCGGCGCATCTGTTTTCGTTGAGCGATGGACTGGCTCCTTTACAGCGTCGCCAAGTGCCTGATCCTGGTCCTGCAGGCGCTCCCGCTGGATCTGGTGGCCCGGCTCGGGCGGCAGGGAGGGCGCCTGGCGTATTCGCTGGATGCCCGGCATCGCCGCGTGGCACGGAACAACATCGCGCGCTGCTTTCCGGATCTGTCGCCGGAGGCGGTCCGCGACCTTGCCCGGGAGAGCTTCCGCCGCATTGGCGAAAGTTACGCCTGCGGGGTCAAGACCGCCTCCATGAGTGCCGCGCAACTGAGTCAGGTGCTCGAGTGGGTTGTCCCGGACGAACTCGCTCATCCGCCGGCGGATGCCCCGCTGACCAGCGTCGTGGTGGCGGTCGGCCATTTTTCCAACTTCGAACTCTACGTGCACTCGAATCTGGCCTGCCTCCGCTTTCAGTCCGTCTCGACCTACCGGGGGCTGCCCCAGGCCTCCCTCAACCGTCTCATGCGAGACCTGCGGAAGACGTCCGGATGCCTGTTTTTCGAGCGACGATCGGAAGGGGCCAAGCTGCGCGCCGCGATGCGGCAATCGGGGATGATCCTCGGATTGGCCAGCGACCAGGACGGGGGCGACCGCGGCGTGCAGCTGCCTTTCTTCGGTCACATGTGTTCCACCTCGCCCGCCGCCGCCCTGTTCGCGCTGCGTTACGGTTGCAGGCTTTACACCGCCGTTTGCTGCCGCGTGCGACTGGCCCGATGGCGTATCGAGTTCGGACCGGAGATTCCCACCCATGAACACGGCGCCCCGCGTTCGACGGCTGCCATCATGAGCGATGTGAACGCGGCTTTCGAGGTGGCCGTGCGCCGCGATCCGGCAAGCTGGTTCTGGGTGCACAACCGCTGGAAACGCGGCCGACCGGTCGCATGACCTTTCCGTGAGCGCTTCCTCGCCAAGCAAGCTCCTCGTCCGCGGCGTCAACTGGCTGGGTGACGCCGTGATGAGCACGCCGGCGCTGCTGCGCTTGCGCGAGGCAATGCCCGGCACGCACATCACCCTGTTGACCCGGGCCAAGCTGGCGGACCTGTGGCACGCGCACCCCGCCATCGATGATGTCTTCCGCATCGAGCCCGGTGAATCGATGTGGGCCACCGGCGCCAAAATCCGGGGTGGGGGCTTTGACTGCGCCCTGGTGTTGCCCAACTCGCCACGCAGCGCGCTGGAGGTCTGGCTCGCGGGCGTCCCGCGCCGGATCGGTTACACGCGGCCCTGGCGGAACTGGTTTCTGACCGATGTCATCCCGACACGCCCGGGTCATATGAAGATGCGCAAGCGGCGTGTGGCCGAGGTCCGGCAACTGGTTCAAAACGCCGGTCTGCAACCCGCACCCGGTCTGACGGGTGGGGCGGTGCCATCGGCAGCCCACCAGATGCACGAGTATCTGCATCTGGCGACAACCCTGGGAGCACTCGGGACGCCATTGGCCCCGGCCCTCGCCGTGGATGCGACGGAGGTGCGGTCGGCTTTGTCAAAATTCGCCATTGCCCCTGACCGCCGTTGGCTGGGGTTGAACGCGGGTGCCGAGTATGGCCCGGCCAAACGCTGGCCCAAAGACCGGTT
>JALOTU010000265.1 GCA_025457725.1 Verrucomicrobiota bacterium | reverse complement strand
CGGCTCGCTGGCCGCCGGCAGCGCGGTGACCGTGACGTCCGGTTCGTTGGGCGGAACGGGCACCATCAACGGCCCGGTGACGGTCGATGCGGGCGGTGCGATTGCCCCCGGCACTTCCATTGGAACGCTTACCGTTAACAATGACCTCGCGCTGTCAGGCAACATGATTGTCGAGGTCAACCGGGCGGGTTTTGCCAGCGACAAGGTCAACGTCAACGGCTTGCTCGTCAATCTCGGTACCGGTTCGATCCTCGTTACGAACCTCGGCGCGAGCCTCCAGGAGGGCGACACCTTCGCGCTGTTCAACAAGGCGGTATCCAACGGCGACGCCATGACAGTCACGGGCGGCGGCAGCTCGGTGACATGGAGCAATCGGTTGGCGTTGGACGGCAAAATCGAGGTGCTGTCCCTCGTTGCGACCACGCCCACGAACCTCACCTACAGCCTCTCGGGCACCAACCTGACGCTAAGCTGGCCGCCCAGTCATTTCGGCTGGTCCGTCCAGTCCAACGCCGTCAGCGTCACCTCACCGGCCAACTGGTTTACCATTCCTGGTTCGGCTGGCACCACGCAAATCGTCATCACGGTGGATCCCGCCAAACCGAACGTGTTTTACCGGATGTCGCTGCCTTAACCACTTAACCATTTAGAACCAAAACAGAAACACCAGGAAACCTATGAGTACACTAAAATCAATGCTGCTGTTGGCAGCTGTTGTCGGGGTGGCCTTCACCACCCCAGCCGCCACCGTGTTCAGTGACGACTTCACAAGCAGCACGTTGAATCCGGCCACCATGTCGGCGCCGACGCCAACATCCACCTCCTATGCCATTTTGGCGGACAAAAACGCACTCCAGAACAGTTCCATCACGGCGAACGACTTCAAGGTGGCCATGAACAGCACGTCGACAGGAAGGGTGCAGGCTCAGGCGCGGTTCGCCACCTCTCCGCTGACCCTCGCCACGACGGGGGATTACGTGGAGTTGAGGTTGACCTTCATCAACACGGCGAACCTCCTGATGGCCGGCAGCAGCTCCTACCTGGGCATCGGCTTGTTCAACTCGGGTGGCGCCGATCCCGTGGCGGACGGTGTCTTGGCAAGCTCGGGCCTGTCGAGCACAACGGGTTCGCCGTATGCGACTGGCAATGCTGCCGGCTGGGTGGGTTACAACGCCCGCCTAGGCGTTAACACGCTTGCCAGTCGGTTTTATACGCGGCCAATTCAGGATGGATCCGGCACCACTTCCAGAAACCAGGATGTGATTTTTAACGAAAGCTCCGGTTACAGCAACCCCTCTGGCGTGCAAATCGGCGCGGACGATGCGTTTGGCGAGTTCCTGATCCAAGACAACACATACACCTATACGTTTCGGCTCACGTTTGACGCCGGCACGGGTTTTCTGAACGTCACGGAGAATCTTTATGACGGTGCGGGCACCGGTGGTGCGAACCTGTTCTCACATTCCGGAACCACCACGGACAGTACGACCCCGACGCTGTCGTTTGACAGCCTCGGCTTTGGTTGGAAGCACTCGCCTGGCTCCGCAGCCGGAGCATCCGCATCCACCATGGATATCTCGTGGATTGAAGTCACGGCGCAGATTATCCCCGAACCGACATCGGCGAGTCTTTCTCTCATCGCCGCCGGGATTGTTTTCATGATCCGGAATCGCCGTCAGGCCTGATAATTTTGGAAACCTGCGGTATGGGGGAGGAAGCCCGGCTCGTTCTGGAAGCCGGGCTTCTCATGACAGGCCACGGACACGGGCAGAGGAATCATGATTTCAAGACCGAGAAGCTTCACGAAAAGCGAGACTTGGAAACGGCCTGATCCGTTTTGGTTGTCGGAGTTGGCAGCTCAAACCATGGCATCGTCCTCGCAGCAATCGTCGCTTGTGTGCGTGCTCCGAGTGGCGTCGGGGGATGGTGGTGAACGCACCGTCAACCGGGCCTTGCCGCTTGCGGGACCACCTCGGCAATCAGCGTGCCGGTTGCGGTTTCTCCCCGAGCGAATGTGTTGGTCGTTCTGCCGGCCACACGCGGTGGCGGCACCGTATGAAAGCAGGATACCCTCCGGCATCAGCCCGAGGCATATTGGAAGAGCGCTCGGCACCAGCCGACCGGTTTGATGAAATTGAAGACCATGAGTTTAAGGCAAGCGTTCAAGGCAAACGCGACCCGTCGCGACCGGCATCCCACGCTCGGCAGCGCGCAAGAGCCCTTGCGCTGCAGCGTCCATTTCTGCGCGTATCTCCATTGCGACAAGCTCGCCGATTGGATATCAGCCGCACCCAACCTCGGCGCGCACGCCCCAGTCACGCCGTCCGCCGCCGAAGCCCATCAGCTCGTGCCGGCCCGCGCCTGAGCTCGATCTGTCTCATGAAGCGATTCTGTCTTTCCGACCTGAACTTGGAACAGGAACTCTCCGCCCGGGAAGAGAGCCAGAAATGCCTGCGCGTGCAGATGGTTGCGCTGCGCGAGATCGAGGCGCGTCACCACATTCGTGCATTGCGCAACATTCTCCTGCTCGTGACCATCATCGGACTGGGGTTGGGCTGGAGGGGATTGGCCGCCGCGACTCCTCCGGTCAGGGACAGCATGCCCCATGCGATCGCGAGCATCATCGCGCCATTTCCAATGCCGCCATTGGATCGCCCACAATTCCCCGACCGGGTTTTCAACATTCAGGATCACGGGGCAGTCGCAGGTGGCCAGACCAAGAACACCGAAGCGATCGCGAAAGCCATCGCCGATGCGGCGCGATCCGGGGGCGGCACGGTGCTCGTGCCGGCGGGAACGTGGCTGACCGGCGCCATTCATCTCGATAACAACATCAACCTGCAACTGGACGAGGGGGCAGTTCTGTTGTTCAGCCAAAATTTTGACGACTACCTGCCCGCCGTCCTGTCACGGCACGAGGGAATGGATTGCCTGAAGTATTCCTCGTTCGTATACGCGAACGGGAAGACCAACATCGCCATCACCGGACAAGGTACGCTGGAGGGCCAGGGAAAACCCTGGTGGGTGTCGGAGAAGGAATTGCGGGCGCTCGATTCGAAAACCCTGCAGCAATTGGCGGACGAAAACGCGCCCGTGGAGCAACGGATCGTGCACCTGCGCCCGGCGTTCTTCCAGCCGATCCACTGCCGCAACGTGCTGGTAGAGGGGGTCACCTTTCGCTTCGGCGCGTTCTGGACGATCCAGCCGACCTATTGCGAAAACGTCATCGTGCGCGGCGTGAAGATTGTCACCGCGGGCGACTACGGCCACACGCCCAACGGCGACGGTGTAAATCCCGACTCGTGCCGCAACGTGCTCATCGAATATTGCGACCTCGAAACTGGTGATGACTGCATCACGCTCAAATCCGGCCGGGCCGCCGACGGTCTGCGCGTCGCAACGCCCTTGGAAAACGTGGTGGTCCGCCATTGCCGGATGGGCCAGGGCCATGGCGGCATCGTGGTGGGCAGCGAGACGTCCGGTGGCATCCGCAACGTCTATGCCCACGATTGCGCGTTTTCCGGGACGGATCGCGGGGTGCGGATCAAGACGGCACGCGGTCGGGGCGCGGCCATCGAAAACCTCTGGTTTGAAAACCTGACCATGGGAGAGATAATGAAGGAGGCGATCCTCCTGCACATGCTGCGCTACACCCCGCGCCTCCCTGTGTTCCCGGTCACCGAAACCACGCCCCGCCTGCGCAACATCCATTTTCGCAACATCACTTGCGAACAGGCTGGCGGCGATGCCATCCAGATGGTCGGCCTGCCCGAATTGCCGATGAGCGACATCCAGTTTGCGAACATCGCGATCAAATCCGCCACCGGGGTCAATTGCACCGACGCGCGGAATGTCCTGTTCAAGGAGGTGGGAATTCAACCCCTGAAGGGGCCGGTTTTCGACATCACCGACAGCAGCAGCATTACGCTGGAAAACCTGCGGCTTCCGGAAAGAGCCGCCCTGCTGCTCAAGGTGTCAGGACCGAGTGCGCAGAACATTCGCCTTCGGGAAACCGACCTCACCAACGCGACGAAGGTCTTGGAACTGGGCGCAGATGTAAACCCGGGGGCCGTCGAGATTCAGAAACCCCGCAGCAACTCTAGCGAGCTTTGACGATGTTTACCTCACTGCAAAGATTTCTCTTCTTGAGCCTCGCTTGCGCACTCGGCGGGAGCATGCAAGCGGGCGACCTTTCCCGGTCCTTCGAGCTCCGTTACGTGACGGCGGACCCGAAAGCCAACGGCGAGACTGATTTCAAGGGCAAGACGTCGATCTTCACCACCGAGCAGCGCCTGGAGTTCCTGAACCAGTATGAGAAGTTCGCCGGGAAATTTTTCGGCGATCAAAACTGGGACACCCGGATCGTCAGTGACGACGACGTGCGGCAGACGCTGCGCCAGCTCAAGCCGCAGCCCTTGC
>JALOTU010000264.1 GCA_025457725.1 Verrucomicrobiota bacterium | reverse complement strand
GGGAGGAGGCAACACGGTTGATTTGAGAGCCCAGCGTTACGCGCCATTCCTGGAGCCTCTGCTGGCTCCCAATCCCCCATTTGTCCAGCCCGCCAGCACGACGTCGCTGACGGTGACCTGGCCGTCGCTGGAGGGTTATGACGTGACATCCTACCGGCTCTATGTGGATGGATCCGCCACTCCTGCGGCCGTCACCACCAACGCCTGGTCTTCGCTGACCAATCTGGCCTCGTATCATTCCTATTCGATTCGGCTCAGTTACGCGCTGGCGGACGGAAGGACCTCCCCCCTGTCCGCACCTGCCACAGGAACGACCTACGGGCAGTATGGCACTTACCTTTGGGTTAACCAGATTCCGGCGGATTGGATGGCAACCTACTACGGCAACACCCCCTGGTTGTGGACGAATGATCTGAGCGTCGACGCGGATGGCGACGGAGCCTCGCTCTATAATGAATATCTTGCCGGGACCGATCCCACCGATCCCGCCAGCGTTCTCAAGATGCATCTGGCCAAGACGTCCCAGGGACTCTTCCTGTCCTGGAACACGGTCCCGGGTCAGGTGTATCAGGTGCAAAGCTCTTCCAATGGCAGCACATGGACCAATTCCGGGTCGCCCCGTTTCGCCGCCGGTGAAACCGACAGCACCTTGGTTGACGCGGTCGCGACGGGAATGTTCCGCGTTCTCAGGGTGCGCTAAGAGACCTTAACATATGTCACGATTCACAATTACAATCCTGTCCCTCTTCCTCCTGGCGACCGGCAACACGCGCCTCATGGGTTATGCGCTGCTTGGCCCGTTCACAGACTGGCAGACCGACGAGATCGGATATAATGTCGGCGGCGATCTGGGCGGGCCCATGAATGTCGGGGAGGAGTACCGCCGGAACACACCTCAGATGTTCTACAGCTTTGACGAGGAGTTCATCAATTTCTTCGGCACCGATGGAATGTACGCCGTGAGCAATGCCTTTGAGATTCTCAATCAACTCGCGAAAACGAACCTCTCGGACTACAGTTCCAACCTGGCGGAGTTCCCATTGGACACCTTGCTGGTGGACCCTGAGATAGACGCGTTGGGGCTGCCACTGCTGGATCTTAAATCGTCCACGCTGAGTCTGATGATGGAGCAGCTGGGATTGGCGCAGCCGGGCCGGTTTACGTGGTGCCTTCGCACCCGGCTTGAGCTGGATTTGGAGGACATCGATTGTCCGGCCAATGTTGTGTACAATGTGATCCAGCGCAATTATGCCGTTAATCCGAACACCCTGACCAATATCGTTTACTCCTCAGTGGTTAACGGGCTTGATATCACTGATTACGAGATTGTGGACGACTGCGGCGATGGTCCTCCTCCTCAATCGGATGCAATAAACTTACCCTCTGGCGCTGTGGCCGAATTCCGGGGAATTCCGCCGACCGCAGCCTATTTCACAGGGCTGACACGGGACGATGTGGCGGGGCTCCGCTACATGTTGACCTCGACAAATGTTAATCTGGAGAACACCGGCCCCGGCACCTTTGCTTTCGTGACCAACAGCCTTCAGGAGCTGCTGATCCCGTCGGATCTCACCGTTCTTACCGAGGCGGCGGCAACCAACAGCGCTGCCGAGCTCGAGGCCTTGTTTCCTGGCCTGCAGGTGAGCAGTACGAGCAATTACTTCGTCAATGTGGTGACGACGAACCTGGTGGCGTATTTCACAAACTTCCCCTATGCGCCGGTCGGAACCCCTCCGCAATTGGTGGTGACCACAACTTTGACCACCAACGTGGCCGCGCGTTACATTCACACCTTCGGCAATATCATCATTCAGGACGGACCCTATCCCTATTGCCGTCAGACCCTGCTTACCACAACGATCGCGCCTGATCCCTACGCTCCGGTGGGCAGCGGGCTCCTGGTTACCAATTCCACCACGCAGTCCTACATCAACACCAATTGCGTCTCCGGCAGCTACTTCATCCTGCCGGCGGGAGCGTGCGATTTTTATATCGCCTCAACACAACTGACGCAGGTGGTGACCTCCACGAATGTGATCTATGACGTCTCCACCTCGGTAGATACGACCAATTTCACCGGGTTCTATGCAGAATCGCAGAGTATCGTGAGCTATTGGACGAACCAGACGCTGGTGGGCAGGGCCGTGACGTGTCCGGAAAACGTGGGCGGGTTGCGTCGTGGGATCGAGAAGATCAGCTTTTTTCAACGGGACTATGATTCCCTCCTCGGCCAGCTGTTCGAGCCTTTCACCAACTACTACAACATGGTGACAGTCGTCAATAACCAGAACTTCACCCAGCGTGTGGGGCGTGTCGTCAGCCAGCCCGATTTTCGACTGGCTGCCGAAGATTTGGTGACTCCGGAGAGTTTCTTCGTCGTCAGCCGCAACGTCAGCTTCAGCACGAATTCAGGCGGTGGCCAGTATGGTCCGGGAACCATCACTCCTTCCAGCTCGCTGACGTTCAACAACGTAGGGCTCGCGTTTTTTGGCGGTCCGTCACTTGATACCAACGTGTTCCTGACCCAGGCTGACTTCTCCCCGCAATTTCTCTGGGCCTCATTCGGCGGAACGACCAATGCCAACGACCCGGTGATCTATCCGAATGGAGTCAGCATTCAGGAGGTGGAGAACATCATGTTGATGCGGATCGTCACGCCCGGCCTGCCCACGGGCACGGTGGGTGTGATCTATAATTCAGGGTCTCTCACCGGGCAGGGCGGCACGCCGCCTTATGTCTGGAGCCTGGCTCCCTACTCGCAGATGCCCCCGGGCTTGTCCCCGCCCAATCCAGTCGCTGGAAACATTATCGGCCTGCCGACCGTTGCCGGCATTTATGATTTTGACGTGCGAATGACCGATAGTGCAGGCCGGTACGTTGATCGGGCGTATACGCTGACCATTAATGCTCCGTGATGGGCGGACGGCAATCCGGTCAAGTCTCATCGATTGAATTGACGCCCCCGAACAGGGTTCTCGAGCGTCAAGCGTGCTCGTCCAACTTCCCATCTCTTCTGCTTCGATGAAGCTGTTTGGCATTACCGGAGGCTTGGGCATGGGCAAATCCACCGCCCAATCCTTGCTCGCCCGCCGCGGTGTTTCCGTGGTGGACACAGACCAGATTGCCCGCGACTTGGTGGCGCCAGACCAACCGGCTCACGCAGAAATACAGTCCGAGTTCGGACCGGCTTTTATCAACCCGGATGGCACGCTCAACCGCCAGACCCTTGCGGAGAAGGTGTTCGCCGATGCCCAGGCCCGACAGTTGTTGGAATCGATTCTCCATCCCCGCATCCGCGCCTGCTGGCAGGCCGAAGTGGAAGGCTGGAGGCGGCAGGAGGTCGCGTTGGGGGCGGTGGTGATTCCCCTGCTTTTTGAGACCGATGCGGCCTCCAGTTTCGATTTCACCGTGTGTGTCGCGTGCAGTGCCGCGCTGCAACTGCGGCGGCTTGGAGAGCGAGGTTGGACGGAGGGGGAGATTCAACGGCGATTGGCGGCACAATGGCCGGTCCAACGCAAAGTAGACGCCTCGGATCATGTGGTGTGGACGGACGGTTCCATGGACGTGCACGCGGCTCAATGGGACAGGCTCCTCAGGTCGGTTTGAAACCCGAAACACAAAAAAACTGGCGGCCATCGCTGGCCGCCAGAAAACCAAACCCAGTTGAGAAGAGCGTCACGCTTTCGGCGTTCCGCCATGCAGCTTGAAAGGAAGGCCCTTTTGCCCCCATCCCGACAACGGAGGCGGTGAGTGACGCAGCATCCAGTAAGGGAGTGTTTGCATCATCATAGTGGATGTTTTCTAGCAAGGGGGGTGCCAGTGGTGTCGCTCTTCCCCGTCGGCTTCCCGGGAGCGATCTCTGAACCCGTGTCCTGGTTTTGGACACACGGTGTCCCGGAACCACGCTGCGCCCCGGTCATTCCATCAGTTGCAGGGTCCGGGTTTGAGTCTGGTGGTGCCAGCGATCATGGAAGCTAAGGAGGCGATAGAGATTTTCCAAGTCCGCCAGCAGGCACTCTCTCCTTTCAGGTGTTCCACTGCGATCCTCCCATCGACCGTCCAGATCCCGGACGCGCTCCAGCAGGTCCTCCGTTTTACGCCTTAAGCTGTCCAGGGTTTGCTGCAGCATCTCCCGAAGCGATTCTCCCTGCTCAAACAAGGCAACTTTCAACAAGGGTGAGGTGTTTGCGTCGCGTGCCTTGAGGAAATCGTCCGTTTCTTTGAATTGGCGTATCAGCAGGGCGAAGAACTGCATGAGGTCGTCGGGGATCTCCTGCAAATCGGGCACCTTGCAACCGCGCTCGAGCTCAAGCAGGTGCCGTAGTCGGCAGCGGGGTTCCGTCAGGCACAGGTGGGCCTCGTTCAGACAGGTGTAACGCTGGTGTGCCTCACGGCGCACCTCCTCGGACGCAGCATGCATG
>JALOTU010000263.1 GCA_025457725.1 Verrucomicrobiota bacterium | reverse complement strand
AAGTTCGTCCTGTTGGACAGTCCTTATGAACAGACACTCGCCATCGGCGGCGACCGTCTGTGCGGGTGGGTAGTGGGCCTTCATAGGAACCACCCCGTTCCAAGTCCGTGACGGCGGCGTTGGTCGCCCGCACAAACACAGGCCGAACGGAAAAGGCCGATTCATCGGTCCAGCCGGACAATTGGTGTCTTGCCCGAAACCTCCCATGGGCGGCCCCTTCTCAGTCAGGGTGCCACGCCAACCCGGTAGTAGACCGGCGAGCCATGGTTGGCGTTGGTGTCTGTAAATGTGGCTGTGGCGTCAGGACCGGCAAGATTCGTGGCCAGCAGACGGAACTGTGGCGATGCAGCCAGATTCGTGCTGCGCTCGATAAAGTAGCTGACGCCAGGCTCGCTCTGCCAACGCACGATGGCTTCACTCCCCGCCGGCGTCGCTGAGAGCATGCGCAGCAGCGAGAGCGCGTTGGTGGGGCAGGTGAGGCAGCGCCACTCCTCCCACGTGTTGAGCCCGTCACAATCCCCGTCCAATGCATCGGCGGAACCGTCCGTGGGAAGGCCGTATTGCTGGAGCCACGCGTAGGAAATCAGGCTGGCTGGCCACTGGAACTCGTAAGCCCCGATATCCACCGCGGCGCCGATGATACGGGGATTGCCATCCAGGTCGGTGGGGCCGGGGGCGTAAAGGTTCTTGCCCGCGTTGATGCAGGGGGAATTCGATTGCAATCGCAGGTTGCCCCCGGCGTAATCCACAAAAAGGGGATCCGCCTGCCAACAGTCATTGAAATCGCAGTTCGTGGAGTTGCTATAGTTGTATCCGTTCAGGATACAGGAGTTGAGAACACTCGCGTATGCTCCGTCGCCTTCCCCGCCATAGGGGCCGGCAGGGTCGCCATTATCCCAAACCCACGCTGAATTGTGGCTGAGAGCACAGTTGTTCAGGTCGCCACCATAAGCTCCACCTCCATAGTAGGCCGCATTGTCAACCACGGAACAGTTATTCAGCGTACACCAAAAAGCCCCACCCCCCGTTCCCCCGCTCACGGAAGGGAACTCGATGCGATCGGCCCGGTTCTGCCGGAGTGTGCAGTTGTTGAGCGTGCTGTCATAGGCTCCTCCCCCCGCTGTCGCCGAGTTGTCGATGAGCGCGCACTCGTTCAGCGTTGAATAGGCTGCGCCGCCGCCGTTGCCACCCGTGGTGGAGTTCCCGGTCAGCTCACAACCGTTCAGGGTGGCAGACGAGGCACCCGCGCCATCCGCGGCAGAGTTGCCGGAGAGCATGCAGTTGATGATCGTGCCCCCATATCCTCCTCCGCCTGAGGCGTAAGCCGAGTTGCTCAGGATCACACAGTTGGAGACCTGGGCCGTCTCACTTTCACACCTTGCGCCGCCACCGATTTGGTCGCCAAAGTAATTGGCCGACCAATACCGTGTCGCCCCGCCGGCCAATGTGAATCCGGACAGGCGGGCGCCATTGACCAGGTACGCACACCGGATTGCGCCGTCGCCGTTCTTGATGCCCGGCAGTTGGTGGCCCTGGATGACGGTCCCCTGCGGGCCGTTGACACTTCGCAAGGTCAATGCTTTGTCCACCACCACGCGATTGAGCAACAGGTTCGTCCCCACCACCCGCCCTCCCGTGGCGTAGTGTCCATTGGTCACCACGACCTGCTCGCCCGCCGCTGCAACGTCCACCGCGTCTTGAATGTTCGTGGCCGCGGTTGCCCAGCTCAGGTAGGGCGGTTCGGCGTTGGTGCTGTTGGCGTCCACGTAATGCACGATGGACTCAATTGCCCCGATGTCCACACCCAGCCCCTGCGGTCGGGCCATGCCGCGCTGGTCCACCGTCGGCGCGCCGATCGAGGTGCCGGCATCGACAGCCGGGCTGCCGGGCAGGAGCGCCATCGTCAGGGTGGGCCCGCCATTGTCGGCAAGCGATCCAATGCTGGGATCCAGCGGCGACGCGATGGATCCCACCTGATCCCCCAGGTTCGTGAATCCCCCACAGCCGTTGGTGATGCTGACCAGATTATAACCCAGCGAGGCAAACACGCCTTGCGCATCCGGAGAAGTCCCGGCGTTCCCGGCAATGAGTGTGTTCAGGCATTCAACAGTCGCTCCTGCTTCACTCGAGACTCCGCCCCCGGCGCCATCGGTCCCGTTGGGAGCGTACCAAATGAACCCCATACCACCATGACCGCTCCCACCGATTCCGCCTTGGCCGCAGGCATTGTCACCGAGTGTGCAATTGACCAACGTCAGACTGCCTGCACTCCGTATCCCGCCCCCGGATCCCCCGTTCCCTCCGCTGCCGCCGTCGCCAAGATAACCGCTGCCACCGTCACCGCCCCGGCCGCAGGAGTTGCCGCTGACCGTGCAGTTGGTCAACACCACGATGCTTCCGCTCCAGATCCCGCCGCCCGCACCTCCCTGTCCTCCAGCGCCCGCGTCAAGACTGTCCCCACCCCCATGGCCGCCACGCCCGGCGGCGTTACCGCGGATCACCGAACCCTGGGCGATGAGTGTGCCGGCGCTGAACACTCCTCCTCCCGCGCCTCCATCAGCACCCGGCGCTTCCAAGGGCGTGTCGCCGCCGTGACCCGCCATATTTCCGCTCACCGTGCTGTCCTCCAGCCGGAGCATGCCAGTGGCATAAATTCCCCCTCCCGCTCCACCTTTCCCGCTCATTGGACTGTAGGTTGAGCTGCCGCTGACCCCTCCACTGCCCGCTGAACTCTCGGCCACCACGCAATGGCTGAGCGTCAAATCACCGATGCTGCAGATCGCCCCACCGGATCCTCCCGGACCGCCTGCACTGACAGCAACGAAAACCGTGATGCCAAAGCCTCCGTTGCCGGCGGCGCTGGAGGTGACATGGCAATCATGGAGGCTCAGCGTGCCCATGTTGTAGATCGCTCCGCCCGGTTGTCCCGGACCGCCGGGCATGGGGTAGCCATCAATCACACTTCCGGGCTCCCCGTCACTCGCCTTGCCATCGAAAATCGTCAGCCCGGAAATCAGTGCCGTCACACCGGAATCGACCATGAACACCCGGCCGGCATGGTTGCCGCTGATGCCCAGGCTGGCTGCACCCGGACCCAGGATGGTCAGGTCCTTATCCACCCTGAGTTCGCCGTTGGTAAGCGTGATGGTGCCCGTGATTGTGAACGCGACCGAGTCGCCCGGGAGGGCCTCAGCCATGGTTTGGCGAAGTGAACCGGGGCCGGAATCAGCCAGGGAGGTGACCACTTTGGTGGACCCGAAGGCACGGCTCCCCTCCAGGTGGAGCATCCAACAGGCGAAGAAGAAGAGGAAGAATATGGCGGGCGGCGCAACCCAGAATCTCCGTCCGCCCCATCGCAAGAATGTGGGCGGCTTCATATGATCTGATTTGGTTTACAACAACGCGACCATCATTCTGCCCCTTCCGAAGTCAAGACCGCATTCTACGATTTCAGCCGGCCTGACGCTCTGAATTAGACCGCACCGGAGGCGGCTTTCCGGGGCAGACGATGGCCTTCGGATTGCGGGGACGATGGGGGCGCGTCCATGTCGTCGAGCTTTCAGTGATTTATCATTCATCGCCGGCCTGCATCTGCTGGCTTGGTATTCAAGCAACCGAATCCAATGCAGTCCACACCAAGGCAGGATTCATTGGTCAACGATTTGGACGCGATCCCATCGGCTTTCATCGGGATCGACCGGGTGGTGCTGGCACTGGAGGAGCGGGTGCGCCGACGGGTGCGGTTGTACTCCTGGAAACAGTGGAAGCGCCCGGGCACCCGCGTTGTCATCTGATGGCGCTGGGCATCTCCAAGGAGAGGGTCAAACTGGCCAGTCGCAGCCGCAAAGGGTTGCCGACAAGCATGGAAGCAGGATGGGTCGTCCGTCTCCGCTGCGCTCCGGCTCTGGCAGATGAGTGGAAACAGTGTCATGGATGGCTGCTTTGGTCCACACTTGGGCACCGCAACCACAGGGAAAACGCAACCAACGATGCGTTCACAAGAAGCGTTGACAACACGGTGATTTGGTCGGGCGCAACGCATCGAGCGGGGTGCTGTGCGGATTGGGATGGAGACCAGACGACCGCAGCCCCTCAGTGAAGAGTGAGGCCATGGAGGCTCGTAGCGCCGGCCTTTTGTCCTGTTCCCGGCGAGGTCGATGCGGCTAGAATGCGCCGGCACCATGAGAAAGCTGATCCAGGGCGTCCACAGTTTCCAAACCGGGGAGTTCCGGGGTTACAGCGGATTATTCCGGCGCCTGTCCCGCGAGGGGCAGAATCCGCACACCTTGTTCATCACCTGCGCCGATTCGCGGGTGCTGGCGGAGCTGATCACCGGCAGCAAGCCGGGGGATCTGTTTGTGGTCAAGAACGTGGGCAACATCGTGCCGCCGGCGACCGTGTCCGGCCCCAACTCCACGGCGGCGGCGGTT
>JALOTU010000262.1 GCA_025457725.1 Verrucomicrobiota bacterium | reverse complement strand
ATGGCCACAAAGGTGAACACCAGATTGATCAATCCCACCAAGACGGCCTGGGAAAAGGCGGCGTTGGTCCCGATGCCGGACTGCTCGAAGATCATCGGCGCGTAAAAGAAGACGGCGTTGATGCCGGTGATCTGCTGGATCACGGCGATGACCAGGCCGATGACCAGCACCTTGCGCATGGCCGGCAGGAACAGTTCGGACAGGGGCGTCCGCGGCTTGCCGGCTTCGGACGCGATGCTCTCCTTGATTTCGTCGATCTGACGACGCGCCTCGTCGGGCCCCGTCGCCCGTGCGATGACGTTGAGGGCTTCGTTGGAACGACCGCGCAGCACGAGCCAGCGGGGGCTTTCCGGCACGAGAAAGATGCAGGCGAAATAGAACAGGGCCGGCAGCGTTTCCAGCCCGAGCATCCAGCGCCAGCTGTAGGGGCCGAACTGCAGTGCCCGGGCCAGGGGAGCCTCCGACTGGCCCAGAATCAGGATGAGGTAATTGGAGAAGAACGCCGCGGAGATACCCACGACGATGTTTAGCTGGTTGAAGGAAACCATCTGGCCGCGGTATTTGGCGGGGGAGATCTCGGCAATATACATGGGCGCCACGATCAACGAGGCCCCCACGCCGAACCCGCCGATCATGCGCGCGACGACCAGGAACCAGAAGGAGGGGGCCACGGCGGAGAGGATTGCCGAGATCGTGTAGACGATGGCCGCGGCGGAGAGCACCTTTTTCCGGCCCCACACATCGCTCAGGGGACCGGAGATCAGCATTCCCAGGGTGGCGGTCAGGGTCAGGCAACTGACCGCCCACCCGACCTGGAGTTTGGAGAGGCCGAATTCCGGCTCGATGAATCCCACCACCCCGGAGATGACCGAGGCATCGAAGCCCATCAAAAAGCCGCCGAAGGCGACGATCAGGGCGATCCGGACGATGAATCTCTTGCCGACTGACATTAATTTCTTCCCTGTTTTCTGGACGGCCCTTGCCGGGATTTCCGCAGACTCACTCTGCAGGCTGGGAATCTCCGGGGGACCCCGGCCCACACAGCTTCGCATGGTCCCGCGCCCGGCTGCGTCCGCTGCGTTTCCAGCCCCGGAAAGCCGGCATGCCAGCCCCGGAAAGCCGGCATGGAAGCGACTATTTCTGAACCAGCATTCGGGATTGGTGGCGGATCTTTCTTCTGAGTGCCACCACCCACAAGAGCGATACCGAGGCGATGACCCCCATCCCAATCAAAAGCCCGGTGTTGTCCGGCAGCTTCATTGTGGCCGGTCCCTGCACGACCGTCACGTCTTCTGGCGAGCGCAGCAGCAGGCGAAAGGAGGCGGCGCGCCATTGGTTGCCGGCCTGCCACTGATTGCCGCGTTCGATCATGCAAATGCCCGTGGCCTTCACTTGACTGCCCTGCTGGATTTGGCCCAGTTCGGTGCCGTTGATTCGGTTGGGCAGGTAGGCTTGAAAGGTGAAACCGCCGGCTTGCAGCAGCAGGAACCGATTGAGGCCGCGCTCCACGGTGCCCAGCACCTGGGCTGGAAGCTGCACCAGCCGGCAGTCATGGATTCCCGTCAGGATCTCGTTCACGTCCACATCGGCGGGTTGCGGCGGGTTGCCCGGGCTGACCTTCCGATAGATCGCATCCTCCAGTATCGGGGTGTATTCGCCCTTGGCGGGGAAGCCGAGGACCTCCACCTGATCGCCCGGCAGCACCTCATCCCGTTGCAGGGTCTGGCAGTAGAGCCCGGCTTTTTCATCCTGGAGGAAGATGGCATTGCCGGGATCGCAGAACACCACCGTGCCCGACACCTTCACCCGGCCGGCAAAAGAGCCTTCGGGGGCGAATTGCAGCAGGCTGCTGATTGGGTGCGCGGGTTGATCAAAGGGCTGGGTGGGCGCGGGTTTGACAATCACCACGCCATCCGCCTCGGGGACCAGCAGTCGCACCCCGAAAAGCTGGCGCTGGTGGTTGAACATCGTGGCGCAGACCCCGGTGACTTTGACCGTGCTCTCGACCAGGTCCTGAGCCTCCGCAGCCGGCAGTTTCTTTGCGTAGGCGGTGAAACGTTCGTTGCCCTTGGCAAAATCGATCAAGTAATAGCCGGTATCCGGATCGAAGTGCACCGCCCGGACCGTGCCGCTGAATTCGACCAGCTGGCTGTCGTACTGGCCACTGACCAGCTCCTCCAGAGTCACGGTTTTTGCGGGGGGCAATTTGGCCTTGCCGACCGCTTTAATCGAGGTGGGCTGGACCACCGGGGCGTATTCGCCCGGGCCGGTTGTGCCGATCACTTCGACCAGCTGGCCGGGTGAGAGCGCCGCCTGGTTGGTCAGCTCCAGCAGGTAAATGCCGGCCGTTGCATCCTGGACAAAGCGCGAGAAGAGTGGGTCCTCGTAGAAGGTGACCACCCCCTGCAATTTCACCGGCAGGCCCTTTTCCGCCTCGGCAGCGGTGAGCGATCGCACCTGGACCGCGGTTGTCAATGTGGTGTCCTGACCCTTTGCGGTGAGTCCGGAGCCCGTGCCCGCAACCAGCAGGGCGAGAACCATCAGTTGCCACCAGATTGTTGTCTGTTTGATTGCTTTCATGATCTTCATACCGTGACCGGGCTCGCATGCCAGGGCAAGCCCATATCGTGGGGGGGGGCGCGGAAGCGCCTAAAGCTGTGGAATTCTCCTCAGCCGATTCCTCATCACCCCTCCCACATGCTGATCAGAAGGAGCGGACCGCGAAGATGTCCTGGCGATTCTCGCTCAGATCCTGCCAGTTCCACTGCTCCACATGCCCATCGCACGCCGCAAAGGCCGCGCGCCCTTCATGCCGGCAGGCGGCTTGTTTGCTGGGGGTGGAGGTGGTCCATCCCACGTTGGGTTTCGGTTTGAAGACCGCAATTTCGGTGAGGTAACTGCTGGGCAGCTCGTTGACGGGTTTGGGGTAGATTCCTTTCCCATTGTACATGTAGCCGGGAACTCCCACGTCGCCGACCAGCCAAATCTGGCTCGTCCGGGTGATGGAGCTCAACTTGCGTGGTCCCTGCACCGAGCCGTTCGGGGCCAGGTTGTATCGAATGACTCCCATGGCCGAGTTCTCCTGATCCTCCAGGGGGCCATACCCCTCGCAGGGGGACTTGAAGTAGTTCACGACGGCGGGGTTGATGTCGGTATCCTTGACCACGGGACATCGCCAGACGTTGTTGGCCGTGTCGACACTGGTGAGGTAGTTGCCCTTGTCCAGGATTCTGAACCACCAGTTGGTGCTGGGACTGGCGAAATTGCCGTCGTTCAGCGGCGGCAGGAAGTCGCGGTTGTCCATGACGTACATCATCATCGCCAGGCTGATCTGCTTGTTGTTGTTGACGCAGGTGATCGCCTTGGCCTTTTGCTTGGCCTTGCCCAGGGCGGGCAACAGCATCGCCGCCAGAATGGCGATGATCGCAATGACGACGAGCAGTTCAATGAGGGTGAACGCCTTGTGGTTTGCTTTGTTCATTGGTTTCATTTGTTTTCAGTGAAGGCCGGGTCCGCATGGCTCATGCGGACCCGGCCGGTTCCATTGTTGTCCGGTCCGTTCACCAACCCGCCGCTGCTACTGGACGAGGAGCCGGTAATACCGGTTCGGGTTGACCAGGGAATCGCTGACCACCTTGGTGGCACAGGCGCCGGCCGACGGTGGGGCCAGCTGTGTCCATGAGCCCGAGGTCAGGTTGGTCCTGTACTGCACCGTGTAATTGAAACCGGACTGGGCGTAGAACGACAGATCGATGTTCGCGCCGTTCCGGGTCGCGGTCAGCGTCGGATTCGCGGTCAATCCAATGTTTTGGATGTTCACGTTTCCGTAGAGGTCGCCATCCGTCGTCCACACCACAGGCCCAAAGAGGGCGAACCCGTATTGCACATGCCGGCCCACGCTGGGCTGGGTGGCGTTGGTGATGCTGAACGCGCCGTTGACCAGGGGAGCCGACACCGTGATGGTGCTGGAGTAGTCCGGGGCCAGATCCTTGATGAACGCGATGCCGTTCCAGCCGTCCCCTGACGGACCGGTTGAGCCATAGAGGCCGGTGGAATTCACCGTGCCGGAGAAGACCACGGTTCGTCCGACGAGGCTGTCATCCTGCACGTAGGTGTTGGCCTCCGCGATATAGATGCTGGGGGTTCCCGGGGCGCCCACCCCGCCGACAAACCAGTTGGGGTCGGTGGACGTTGCCGGTGTCAGGAGCAGGGAACAGCCTTCAAAGGCGGCTGTGATCTCCTGGAGGCCGTAGACGGATCCGAAGGCGAAGTTGGTGCCCTGATATCCCACGCCCGGGCCGGCGTTGGTGGCGTTGTTGATGTAAGCCTGCCATCCCCTGTTGACGTCCACAAACACGTTGGTGGGCGGGGGAGGCGGGAGGGATTGGAAGACCACCGAACCGAAGAGGTCGCGGTCGATCGGGAGGACATTCGGTCCGTAGGTGCGATAACCGTATTGAAGGACGCGACTTGGGTCGGGAATCGTGGCCAGGGAGAGGCTGAACGGTTGGCCGGCCACTACCGGAGCCGAGACTTCGATGGTTCCAGCCGGGTCCAGGCTTGCCGGAAGATCCTTGATGAACACCTCACAAGTCCAGCCCACGCCGGCGAGATTGTTGGTGGCGGGATCGATCAGGTTGGCACTGATGTTGGTGCCCTTAAAGGTCAGGACGTTCCCGTTCAGGCCGGTGGGCTGCACGTAGAAATTGGCTTCCATGTCCACGTCTCCGACCGCTCCCGACTCGCCGGGTCCGGGACCAAACCCGTAGTTATACCAGAAGATGTTGGTATCACCCTGGACTGCCGGTCCGAGGGTCAGAATTCCATTCGGTCCGGAGGCGGAAAACGCGGCCTGAAGATCGGCCTGGCCGTAGAAACCCTCGTAGACCAGCGCCTGCAATTCCGGCGGGAACCCGGAAGGAGAATAGCCGTTTACATAACTGTTCCAAGCATTCGTGGGATCCGCGTAAACGATTGTCTCGGGGGTTGTATCCACGATCGTGACGTTGATGACATCGGATTGAGCCTGGATGAAGGCTCCTGCCTGGTTGGTTCCTGTTGTAACCGCAAAGAGCTGGGCGGGGCCGGTGGCTGCACCAAGCACAGGCAAATTGTATTGTCCGCCATAGATCTCGACAGAGGCCACATTACCCAGCGGGTTGGTAACACCCCCTTGGATCGCATAAAAGGCGACGTTCGTCGTCGCACCGGGCAGAACAGTGGTCTGGGCTCCAACGAAGAAGTTTGTAAAAACCTGAGATCCTTCTGCAGGGAAAGTGATATCCACCGAAAGCGGCAAGGTGATGAATTGCCTCACCGAAAAATTATCGAAACGAGCGCGGGTAGGCGCCAGATCGCCGGCGTAGGTTGAAACCAGAGGCACGATCTTGAGGTATTTCTTCCCTGCCGGGATTACCCAATCGAAAGAAACCGTGTGCCAGTTGGTATCTGGCAACGTGAAGAACTTCTCGCCGCTTGTCGCTGCCGTGGCTAGAGTATCATTAGTGGTCCACGCCTCCACCTTAAAACCGGCTCGTTGCAAGCCTGTGTAAATTCCACCGGTCTCATACTTCATATCCATGAAGAACG
>JALOTU010000261.1 GCA_025457725.1 Verrucomicrobiota bacterium | reverse complement strand
GACCCGCGCATCCGTCAGGAAGCCGCACGCATCTTCCGCGACGGACAACAATAGCAATCGAACTGCATCAGTTATAGGGTTGCCTCTGAAAGGTGTCGGCTCGGCGACGGCTCCACAGTGGAGAGTCGAATCCCCGGGCGGCATCTGCCACGTCATCAAGAGGGTGGCGACAAAGAGGAAGGCGGCGGGTGACGCGGTGGAGTTATCGTTCTACGGAGTGCCGGGCTCGTCCTACACACTGGAGCGAACCTTCGAGCTGACTGGAACCGAGACCTGGGCCGCGCAGCAGACGAACATTGCCGGACCGGATGGCGGGACGGTGTTTACCAACATACCGGTTGCCACCTCCAACGACTTCTGGCGCATTCGATCGGTGCCGTGAGGCAATTTGGGGCTTTGCTGCGGACAGGCTGGACTCCGCGGCAATGGGCATGGCGAGCAATCGCTTCGATGAGGCTCCGGCGGAAGCGTCTTCTTTCTTGATTGTGGCTCCTGTGCTTCTAGCATCGCCGCCGTGTCGGCTCCCTTGACCCTAGCAGTTCTCGCCCTGGAAGACGGATCGGTGTTTCGCGGTGTAGGATTTGGCGCGCGCGCCTCGGCGTGCGGCGAAGTCTGTTTCAACACTTCCATGACCGGTTACCAGGAGATTCTCACCGACCCCTCCTACAAGGCGCAGATCGTCACCATGACTTATCCGTTGATCGGCAATTACGGGGTCAACCGCCAGGATGTCGAATCGTGGAAGCCCCACGTCTCGGGATTTGTCGTGCGCGAGCTCTCGCCGGTGGTGAGCAACTGGCGCGCGGACGCAACCCTGCACGAATACCTGGAGGAGAACGGCGTGCCGGGCATCCAGGGGGTGGACACCCGGGCATTGACCCGCAAGCTGCGCGTGCGCGGGGCGATGAACGGATTCATCAGCACCGAGGGAATCAGCGACGCCGAGGCCGTGGAGCGTGCCCGGACCTGGCCCGGGTTGGTGGGGGTGGACTATGTGAAGGAAGTCACGCATCGCGAGGCTTTTGCATGGGATGAGACCGACGAGCAAAGCCCGGAGTTCCGGCTGGTCCAGGGTCTGGAACAATCCGATCCGCGGCAGGCGCGAACCCCGCTGCCGCCGGCGGAGATTCCGATCGTGGCCTACGATTTCGGCATGAAGTACAACATCCTACGGCGGCTGCGACAGCATGGATTCCGGTCCCATGTGGTGCCGGCCGGGGTGTCGGCGGCGGAAGTATTGAAGCGAAAGCCGGCGGGCGTGTTCCTGTCCAACGGCCCCGGCGATCCGGCGGCATTGGGTTACGCGGTGGACGCGGTGGGCGAACTGGTGCGGAGCGGGATCCCCATTTTCGGAATATGTCTGGGACACCAGGTGCTGGGGCAGGCCTTGGGAGGGAAGACTTTCAAGCTCAAGTTCGGGCATCGCGGCGCCAATCACCCGGTGAAGGACCTGGAAACCGGGCGGGTGGAGATCACCTCGCAAAACCATGGATTTGCCGTGGATTCCGCCTCCCTGCCCGCGGAGGTCGAGGTCAACCGCATCAATCTGAACGATCAGACCGTGGAGGGATTGCGGCATAAAACCAAACCCGTTTTCTGCGTCCAGTACCATCCGGAAGCTTCTCCCGGCCCGCATGATTCCACCCCGCTGTTTCAGGAATTCAGGGATCTGATTCAGAAGAGTTGATCATGAGTCCCGGATTGGATGCTTGCGGAAAATGGAGCTTTGCGTTGACTTGGTGGCGGTGCAGAACATAATTCCCTCAGCGTTACCTCACTATGTTTAGGCTCGTTGTCACAAGCGAAGGGTTGAAGGGCACCTCCCACGAGTTGAAGGTGGATCGGACCACCATCGGCCGGGTGGAGGATAATACCTTCCAGATCCCGGAAGCTTCCATAAGCAGCCATCATTGCGAGGTGCTCCGCAGCGGGGCGGAGGTGGTGATCAAGGACCTGGACTCGACCAATGGCAGTTTTATCAATGGCGAGAAGATCACCCAGAGTCCGCTGAAGCCCGGACAGACCCTGCGCCTGGGCCAGGTCGAATTGCAGCTGATCGAGGGCGAGGGCGCCCCTGTGCCGGCCCCGGCCACCCCGGCACCCGCACCCAAGCCTCCGGCCGCGCCGGTGGCGGATCAGACGATGGTGATGAAGCGGGGCGTGAGCCTGAGCGAACTGGAGCAGGGACCGGTGGCGGGTTTTGACACCACGAGCACCGCGTTCTCCAAGAAGACCAATCAGGTCAACCGCTGGTTTATCATCGGGGGGGCCATCATTGGCGCCGCCATCCTCATCGTCATCGTGGTCGTTGCCTTCAGCATGAAGTAGCGAGGCCGCGGGTCGGGTCACGCTTCGGCCATCCAGCGCGCTGCATCCACCGCCGCGTAGGTGATGATGATGTCCGCACCGGCCCGCCTCATGGACAACAGGCTTTCCATCGTCACCCCGCGCTCGTCCACCCAGCCCCGGGCGGCTGCCGCCTTGACCATGGAATACTCCGCGCTCACCGCATAGGCGGCCGTGGGGTAACCAAACGTCGATTTGACCCGGTGGAGGATGTCCAGATAGGCGAGGGCCGGTTTGACCATGACGGCGTCGGCGCCCTCCTCGATGTCGAGCGCGACTTCCCGCAAGGCCTCCTCCGCGTTGGCCGCGTCCATCTGATAACTGCGGCGATCGCCGAATTGCGGGGTGGATTCGGCAGCTTCGCGGAACGGCCCGTAGAAGGCCGATGCGTACTTGGCCGCATAGGCAAGAATGGGCGTGTCCTCAAACCCCCTGGCGTCCAGTTCCCGGCGAATCGCCCCCACGCGGCCATCCATCATGTCGCTGGGGGCCACGAGGTCCGCTCCCGCCTCCGCATGGCTTGCCGCAGTGCGGGCGAGGAGTTTGAGCGTGGGATCATTCAGGATCCGGGTCCCGGCACGCGCCGTTTTCCGGACCACCCCGCAGTGCCCGTGGCTCATGTATTCGCAGAGACAGACATCGGTCATCACCACCAACCCGGGCAGCTCCTTCTTCAGCAGCCGCACGGTTTGTTGGACGATGCCGTTGCCGGCGTAGGCTTCGGAAGCCGTCAGGTCCTTGCGCCGGGGAATGCCGAACAGCAGCACGGAAGTGACCCCCGCCGACGCGGCTTTTGCGGCTTCACGAACCACCTCATCGGGTGAGAGCTGGAAGGCGCCGGGCATCGATGGAATCGGCTTCCGGATCTTGCTCCCGGGGCGGGCGAACAGGGGCAGGACCAGCTGGGAGGGATGCAGTCGGGATTCGGCAAACAGGCGGCGCAGGGCGGGGGTCTGGCGCAGGCGGCGCGGACGAAGTTGGGGATAGCGGCCAAAGGCGGTCAGGCTCATGCGCGGAGTTTAGTTTTTCCGGAGGCTGATCAAAGAGAAAACGTCGAGACGGAACCGGATCCTCGGCCGGGAACTTAATTGGACGTTGGTTGCCCGGGCAGAGCCTGCGCAGCTCCGCCCGACTCCGTCCCTGTCGTGGGTGACGGGGAAGGCTCGGGCGTGGCGCCGACGGCGGCATCCGGCTGGGGAGCGGGCTTGGGTTTCGGTGAGGCAGCCTTGGTGTCACCGGCGGCGGGCAGAAGCAGCAGGGATGGAATGGTCATGAAGAGGCCGGTTAGAAGCAGCCAGGTGGCGGCCTTGTCCGCGTGCGCGTACTGCAGCAGGGCGGTGGCCCCCAGCGCCACCATGGTCAGGTTGGGGGAAAGGAGGAGGAACGCGTTCTTGTCGCCCCCGATCTTCAGCAGGCGGTTGTGGATCATCATGCGCATGCCCAGGAGCAGTCCGGCGGTGCCAAAGGCCAGCGCCAGGCTCACGGGGTCGAGCCACCGGATTTGCAGACCCAGGGCGACGAAGAAGATCGGGATGAGGAACCGCTGACTGATGGGGGCCATGTGTTCGTCCAGGTTCATCCCGCGATGGCGCGTCTGGTTCATGGCCAGGCCGAGAAAGAAGGCGGTCTTGGGTCCGCCCAGCCCGATGCGTTCCCCGAGCGTGCAGACCACCAGAATGAGCAGCACCAGCAGATGCACCCGCCAGTGGGTCGCGCGGGTGATGATCCATTCGAAGACCGGGACAAGCTTGGAACCGAATTGTGCGATGAGGAACAGCGTGGCGGCAATGGCCAGGAGGGTGACGCCAAACGCCGTGTCCAATCGGCCCTTGAGCAATGCGGATCCCACCACCAGCGCCAGAATTGACCAGAGTTCCAGCGCCACCATGGTGCGGAGGATTCGTTTGCGCACCAGGTCGGTCAACCCCGGGTAAACCTTCCACGCAGCGTAGGCCATGCCGACGGAGCAGCCGGTCAGCGCGGCTGCCGCCATGAGCGCGTTGGACAACTCAAAGCCGGCCACATGGCAGGCGGCCAGCACCACCGGGATCGGCAGCACCGCCAGCAGCATGCCGTTGCGGACCGGGCGGACCAGGCGGCCCAGACGGGGCAGCTCGATTTCCATGCCGACCTCGAACAGCAGGAGC
>JALOTU010000260.1 GCA_025457725.1 Verrucomicrobiota bacterium | reverse complement strand
CGTCATCGGTTCATATCGTGGTTAGACCGCCGGCACATTGCCAAAGGTTGCGGGCGGGAGGGAATGCAGGGCAGACACAAAGACACAAAAGCCATGCGCAGATCGGCATTGGATTTAAACTGAAGCCATGAAAGAGCCGTTCATTGGGAAATTCATCGTTCCAGTAGAGGGATCGATTGAAGTCGCCTCGAGCGTCCCGGGGAAGCCCTCGGGTATCGGGTTCGCACCTCGGAAGGCCTCGAGATGAGGATCAGATTCTGTTTCCGATTCCCGTCGAATCCGGTCATCCTGCGCGCATGAATGGTTGGCTGGTGAAACAGGAACCGCAGGATTATTCGTGGTCCGATTTGGTCCGGGACAGAAAGACGGCCTGGACCGGGGTGCGAAACTACCAGGCGCGCAACAATCTCCGGGCGATGGCCCGGGGCGATGAGGTGCTCTTCTACCATAGCGGCACGGGCAAGGAGATCGTGGGGGTGGCTCGGGTGGCAAGGTCTGCCTATGCCGACCCGACGGCCACGGAAGGGGACTGGTCCTGCGTGGACCTGGTGCCGGTGCAGGAATTCAAGCAACCGATTCCACTGGGCGTGATCAAGGCGGACCCGGCGCTCAAGGAGATGCCGTTGGTCAGGCACACGCGGCTATCGGTGATGCCGGTGACCGCGAAACAGTTCGCGCGGGCGATGCAACTCGGAATAACTGTGCCCGGCTGATGGCTCAAGGCGTGACATCCATTGGACCTTACCGGGCGGTCATCTTTGACATGGACGGGGTGATCGTGGATAGCGAGCCGCGTCACGAACGGGCGTTCCGCGAAGTGGTGAAGGACATCGGGTTCGAAGGAAAGCACTCGTTGCGATTCGCCGAGTATGTGGGCCGAACCGACCGGGTGCTGTGGGAGGATTTTGTCCAGGCGCATCGACCTCCGCAATCATTGGATGCCTTGCTGGACATGAAACGCCGGAAGGTGCTGGAGATCTTTCGCACGGAACAACCATTGTTCGAGGGGTTGCCGGAACTGGTCGAATCGCTGGCGGCCAGGATTCCACTGGCGCTGGCTTCCGGCTCGGAACGGCCGATCGTCGAGGAGGTGTTGTCGTGGGGCGACCTGCGGCGATTCTTCAAGGTGACGCTCAGCGGATCGGATATCACCAAGGGGAAGCCCGAGCCGGACATCTTCCTGAAGACGGCCGCATTGCTCGGGATCGATCCGCCGGACTGCGTGGTGATCGAGGATTCCCGCCCGGGGGTCGCGGCTGCGCGGGCGGCGGGGATGCGGGTCATCGCCATCACCAACACCCATCCCGCCGGGGAACTGGGTGAAGCAACGCTTGTCGTATCCGACTACGGGCAGTTGTGCCAGGTGCTGGCGGGGCGGGAAGATGCCGATCTCGGGAGACCTTTTCCATTGAAGTAACGCCTGCATTCGGCACAATCGCGGCCCGGACCCCGCCAGGCTGGTTTCGGATCCCGGATGAATGGAAGGCGCGCCGCCAGCGTCTGGCTGTGAAACAAAGCCCCTTCCGCATGACTCCAATTCCTATGCTATTGAAGTGTCGCAGCGAAGCAATGACCGTCAACAGAACGAAATCCGTGCGTCGGTTAACGAGCCTTTCCGGTGCGGGCCGGGCGGGTTGGGCACGGGCGTTCTGCGCCCTCGCCCTGTCGATGGGCTTGGGGAATGCGAATGCTCAAACCAGTATCGTGGTGCCGAATGCCTCCTTCGAATCCCCATCGGCGCCCCTCGAGATTCCCTACGCCACCGAACAGCTCGATGTTTGGGAGAAGACCCCGGAACCAGCGGATTATGATCCCGAGGCCGGCCAGGGGCCGTGGGTGCAGAAGAGCGGCGTGTTTCTTAACATCCCGACCCCGCAGGTGATTGACAACATGGACGGCGCGCAGGGCGCCTTCCTGTTTTCCTTCCCGGAGGCGGGTTTTTTCCAGGACTACATTTCCGTGGGCGGCACCAACACGATGCCCACCTTCGACTTTGATGCGACGTACGAGGTTGGAAAGACCTATCGACTGACGGCGGGCTTCACCACCAGCACCTTCCAGCCCGTGCAGGCAGGGGCGACGCTGAGAATGGGACTCTACTATCGGGATGCGGCCAGCAACCGCGTGATCGTCGCTGAAACCACGGTGATGTATTCCACCAATGACTTTCCCGACCCGTTTCATCTGGTTGATTTTTCCGCCACCGTGCCCGGGGTGGATGCGGGCGATGCCTGGGCGGGGGAGCACATCGGGATCGAATTCGTCTCCACCGTTTCCACCAACCTGCAGGGAGGCGTGTGGGACCTGGACAATGTCCGGTTGATCGAGTTTGAATCGCCGACCCTGACACAACCGCTGCGGCAGGGCGATGAGTTTCAGTTCTCGCTCCTTAGTGATGCGGGTGCGGTGTTGGAGGTGTTGACCAGCACGGACGTGGCCCTGGCTGTTCCCGGCTGGACCAGTCTGGGCATGATTACCAACGCTTCGGGGCTCACGAATTTCGCGCACATTGGCGGTGGCGCGACGGCGCGTTTTTACACCGCGCGTCAACTGCCCTGAGCGTTTGCGTGGCGGGGGCGGATGCCCTGCCGCTTGCCATGCGGGTGGGAGTAGGCAATGTTCACCGCGACCCGATGGAATCCAACCCGACCAGAACCCATGACACCCGGCCATCCTGCGCGGCAGCGAGCCGGGCCGGGCGGGGCTTTACGCTGGTTGAACTGTTGGTGGTGTTCGGCATCATCTCTGTCCTGGCCGCCTTGCTGTTGCCGGCTTTGACGCGGGCGAAGGATGCGGGGCGCAAGGCGGTTTGCATTTCCAACCTCAGGCAGATCGGCCTGGCGGTTCATGCCTATGCCGATGAGTGGGAGGGACGGATTCCCTACGGGCCGAAAGCGCCTCCCGTGGTCGGTCCCAGCAACCTGTATCCCTCCACCGGGGCACCCACCAGCCTGATTTCGCTTTATGGCGGAATGCCTGCCGGATTGGGATTGCTGCTTCCGGAGCATCTCGCCCTTCAGCCCAAGGCGCTCTTCTGTCCGGGCAGCGATCAGCGGGTGGACGCGGACCTGGAACTGGCCCGGGTCGGCATCACGCAGTCGCAGGGCAGTTACTATTATCGCCACGCGGGGAACACGCGGCTGTATGACGACCCGCACTCGCCGTTGGTTCCGGAAAACATCCGGCTGCACCAGCTGGGAAGAAACCGAAACGGCGTTCCTGTCCGGGCGCTGGTCGTCGATACGTTGTTCCTTTGCCCCCCCGGACTGAGCTCGTTTGGCGTCAAGCCGCGAACGCATCACCGGGAGCAATTTGCCAACATCCTCTTCGCGGACGGCCACGTGGCGTCGCGGCGCAATGACGACGGGCGCTTCTCCGTCAACCTGCGCACCTTCGCCGATCTGCAAAACTCCTTCAGCAAGATCCTCGGGGTGCTGGAACAGGCGGACGAGGAGCCGTGAACCGGAACCCGGGCGGCCCGGATTCAGAGCTCCCTCTATTTTCCGAACACCTCCTGGACGGAGTCCTTCAGCGCACGAACGATCCTCCGGGTCTGGGCAGCCGTGGTGCAATAAGGCGGCATCAGGACGACAACGTTGCCGACCGGACGCGTGAGAACTCCCCGGCGCGCCATGGCCTCGCCGACGCGGAGGCCGGCTCTTTCCCGGAGATCAAACGGGGTTCGGTTCCGCCAGTCCCGGACCAGCTCAATGCCGGCGACGCAGCCTTCCTGGCGGATATCCCCGATCGCGGGCAGCGACCAAAGCTCCGCCAAGGATTGGCGCAGCGTGGCTTCGAGCGTCTCCTTTCTGCGTCGTGTTGTGGCGCGACCCAGGAGGTCCAGGTTGGCCAATGCGGCTGCGGCACCCAGTTGGTTGCCGGTGAAGCTGTGTCCGTGAAAGAACGTTTTGAACTCCTCGTATTCCCCAAGGAAGGCGTCAAAAATGGCCTGGGTGGTGAGCGTGGCGGCCATGGGCAGATAGCCGCCAGTCATTCCCTTGGCCAGGGCCGCCAAGTCGGGCTGCACACCCTCCACATGGCTGGCCCAAAGAGGTCCACGCGGAGCGGGTGAGACCCGGCCAAAGCCGGTCATCACTTCGTCCGCAATCAACAGGCTTCGGTGGCCGCGAACAACTTGCGCCGAACGCTTCAGCCAGCCGTGGGGTTGGGCGATCAGCCCGGCCGCCCCCTGCATGCGCGGCTCGAACACGAATCCCGCGTACGGTTCGCCTCGCTTGCGCCGCTGCACTGCACAGGCCTTTTCAACCTGGTCCACACATTCCCAATGGCATTGGCGATGTTCACGGGCGTCGACCCGCTCGGGCTGTGCGCGGTTGAAGGGACAACGATAGCAGTACGGTGCCATGACGCGGTCCGTCTTGAAGAGCATGGCGTTCCAGGTTTTGTGAAACAGGTTGATGTGCCCGAGGGATACGGCGCCAATCGTGTCGCCATGGTACCCGCCGTCCATCGAGAGAAAGCGCGGCCGCCGGGCCAGCCCGGTGCGTCGGGCAAACTGATGGGCCATCTTGAGGGCGACTTCCATCGCCGTGGATCCATCGTCGGAGAAGAAGACTTTGCGCAACTTCGGATTGTGAATCGCGGATTGCGGATCGGGTTTCAGCCGCGTGGCCTTCACCAATCGTTCCGCCAGCAGGCTGGCGGGCGCGTTGGCCAGGCCGAGGGCCGAGGAGTGCGAGAT
>JALOTU010000259.1 GCA_025457725.1 Verrucomicrobiota bacterium | reverse complement strand
TGATCATGCTGGCCCTGGTGATTCTGGTGCGCGTGCTGACGCTGGGGACGCCAAACCCGGAGTTGCCGGAGCGCAATCTTCTGAACGGACTGGGCTCCATGTGGAACCCGGGCAGCATGGGCGAACAGCTCCGCAACCCCCAGCTCTGGCTGGCGGCCGCCGGTCAGATCTTCTTCTCGCTGTCAGTGGGCTTCGGCGTCATCATCACCTACGCGAGCTACCTCTCGAACGACGACGACGTGGTGCTGAGCGGGCTGACGGCTTCGAGCGCCAACGAGTTCTGCGAGGTGGCACTGGGCGGGATGATCACCGTGCCGGCGGCCTTCGTGTTCCTGGGCAGCGCCGGGGTGATGGGACAGGGGACGTTTGCGCTGGGGTTCAAGGTGCTGCCCCTGGTCTTCGCCACCCTGCCGTTCCCGGCCCTGTTTGGCACGATGTTCTTCACGTTGCTGTTCCTGGCGGCGGTGACAAGTTCCCTGTCCATGCTGCAACCGGGCATCGCCTTTCTGGAGGAGGCGATGGGCGTGGGCCGGAAGGTCTCGGTGGCGGTGCTGGGATTGGTGACCGCCATGGGCTGCCTGTTTGTCGTGCATTTCAGCAAGGACTTCAAGGCGCTGGACACCATCGATTTCTGGGTGGGCACGTTTCTGATCTTCGTGCTGGCCACCATACTGATCATCACCTTCGGATGGGGACTCGGCATCGAAAAGGGTTTTGCCGAGGCCCACCGCGGCGCCCACATCCGGATCCCGCCGGTGTTCAAGTTCATCATCAAGTATGTCTCCCCCGCCTATCTTCTGATCATCTTCGCCCTCTGGATCCTCTTCAATGTGCTGGGGTGGAACCTTGAGACGGGAGGGTTTGCCCCCACCGGCTACGTCGCGGATCTGCTGGGAACGAAGGACCAGGAACCCAGCACCGTGGCGTGCCTCAGCGTGCTGCTGGTGGGTGTGGTCCTCACGTTCATCCTGGTCCTCATCGCCACCGCCGCACCCCGTTGGCGCGCCAAACTCGCCGCGGCCGAAAGCCCGGTGAAAGGAGAATAAAGCATGGAAATCGGCGGCTGGATCTTAATGATCTTTTCGGTGGGCACCGTGGTCACCCTCTTCGTCTGGTGTCTGTGGAAGGTTCTCTTTTGCAGTCCCGCCGATACCCCGGAGCATCTTCACGGCGGGCTGGATATCGATACCCACGACTCGGACGAATCCTGACCCGGACCGATGGCGCCCTGCGTGGATCTTCCCCTCGCCGCGAGGCATGAGCGGGGAGAGAATTCACGGAAATCTGGCTTCGCGCTGTGAACCCTTGAACTGCTTTCCCGCCCAAGCCCTGTAGCGCACGAGGTGACGAGTGCCTGCCCGGGAACGACTCGTCACCTCGTCGCCTACAACACGGTTCGGAGGGACGGGTTGATCCGATCGCGGCCATGCTGCTCAGATCTCGGCGACGAGGCGTTGGAGAGCGCGCTTGAGTTTTCCGGCCAGCTTCACATCCGCGGTGTTCACAATGGAACCCAGCCAGGGGAACTCGTGCACCGCGTTGCCGCCGGCGAACTCACGGATCATGGCGGCATTGGTGCGCGCGGAGCTGTCGGCATGAGGCCGGGCAATCAACGCGACCTGCGCCCGCTTTCTCGATGCCACCGGGAGGGCTTCCAGCACCAGGCGGCTGAGATTGATCGCGCCCAGCCGGTTGGGACAGACGACAATGGGCGTGGCCTTCAACGCCACGATTAGTTCGCGGGAACAAAATCCCTCGCCCAGCGGGCTCAACAATCCGCCGGCGCCTTCGACCAGCAGGACGTCACACCCCTTCCGGGCCCGGGTCAGAAACTCCAGCACGTCCTTTTCCTGGACCTTGAGGCGGCGACGACGCGCCGCCAGCAGCGGTGTCAGCGGGGAGGCAAAGCACCAGGGATTGATCTCATCCAGGGTCAATCGATTCTCCTGGGCGGCCCGCAGCGACACCGCATCGTCGCGCCCGCCGGAACACAGCGGCTTGACGGCCCGCACCGCCACGCCGGAAGCCAGCAGATGACGGGTCAACAGGCTGCTGAGCACCGTCTTGCCGACGCTGGTATTGGTGCCGGTGATGAACAGAACGCGCGATTTCATATGCTTTGATGTGCGTCAAAAGCGGGCCCAAGTCACGTCCGAAGTGTGCCCGGGGAGGCCGTTTCTCCGACCCCATGGACCGCGCCATCCTCCGGGGGCGCAGGCCCCTCCGGGCATGGACCTCGTGCGCTTTCCCGACAGATCCGGCGTGCTTGGGTGTCGTGGCCTGCTGCGGGCCGGGGACGTCCCGCGCTCCCCTATTGGGCGTCCCGTTTCAACGCCATGGCCTGGTCGGCGATTTCAAGCACATCGGCGGCGGGCAACAGAACGTTGGCCGTTCCCTTGTCCTTCATCGTGCGACGCACACTCACTCCGATCACCTTGCCTTCAACGTTGAACGACGGGCAGCCCAGGATGTCGCCGCTCACCTGGATGAACAGGCGCGGCCGTTTTGTGATGCTGACCACCTGTCCGATGGCCACGGAAGGAACCCGGCTGAGCAGTTCGCTGGTGCGGGAGAGGGTGATGATTTCGTCGCTGATCTCCACCATGGCGTGATCCTTCAAATCCACCGCCTGCAACTCGACCCCCCCGGCCTCCTTGCTGTCCATGCGGATCCGGATGAAGGAGAGATCGAGATCCTGGTCCTTCATCACCTGCGTGGCCGGGATCTCCGTGCCGTCGGCGAGCGTGACGCGAATCTCCTTGAGCGTGACGGTGGCTTCCAGGCTGACGCGGCCGTTGGGCGTGTTGATCTCGCGATGGCTCAGCTCGCGGGTGGGATCGATCTGGCTGTGGGAAACCACCACCAGGCCGGACGGGTCAATGATGGTGCCCAAGGCCTCCACCGTGCGTTCCTGGTCGGGAATGTTGATCGGCGCGTCGGCGGAGCCGGAGGCCGAGAGACTCACCTTGATCACCGCCGTGACCCAGACGATGGATTCCTGCTTCTCCGCGTAGAGTTTGCGCGCCATGAGCTGTACGGGTTCTGCTGCCAGCCCGCTGGCCGGACATGCCCAGAGCATCCCGGCGCACCCCGCCGCCATCAAAAGTGTGTGTAGTTTCATATTCAGAGTTTCGTTCAATTTCCTTTCATCCCGAGGCACCCGCCGGCGGGACGCCGGCATTCGGGGTGTCGCAGGCACGGGCACCACGCGGCGGGGACCCTCACCATTTGGGTTCCACCTCAAGGAATTGGCTGTAAATCCCGCGCTTGACCTTGAACACCACCTGGCGGGGTTGGCGCGCCTCCAGCCCCTTCAAGATCTCCTTCAACCGGTCAATGCTCCCGACCGGTTCCCCGTCGATGGCCAGCAGGATGTCGCCGCTGGATCCGCCCGCCAACGCCACCCATCCGGCCGGCTGCACCGTGGCCAGCCGCACTCCGTCCTCGGGTCCGTTAAGCTTGGCATTCACCGCCTCACCGAAGGACATCTCGCGGGCGGTGAACTCGAACCGCTTGTCCTCGTAGGAGTCGAGGTCGCTGTTGGGTTTGGGCTGTCGTCCCAACACCGCAGTCCACTCCCGCGCGTCGCCATCACGAACCCCCTCCAGCACGGCCTCGGTCCCCACCTTGTATTGCCGGATGAGGTTCGCAAACAATTCCTGGTCGGACGGGGTTCGCGCCGGGATGACCATACCATCGAGCTTGAGGAGAATATCCCCCGCCTGCAGTCCGCACGCCGCCGCCGGGGATTTGGGATAGACCTGGGTGACACGGACCCCCCGCTTGCCTTCGAGGTGGCAGGCTTCGGCGAGCTCCCGCGTGAGCACCTGGGTTTCCACCCCCAGCCAGGCCTTGTCCGGACGGGCCGGCTTGGCCGGATCGGGCTCCGGACCGATCTTGATCACGGTGGCCAGCTGCTCGCCATCCCGCTGGAAGATCACCAGCACCGGCTCGGGCTCCTCCACCTTGGCGACGAAGTCGGCGGTGAACTGCTTCAGGGCGGCGACGTTCTCCACCTCGACCCCGTCCACGCTCAGAATCACATCGTTGCGGTTGAGCTCCGGTTTGGAGGCGGTGGAGGGGCCGCCGGGACGCACGCTGTCCACCCACGCCCCCCGCTTGTCCTCCCGATCATTCTCCAGGGCGGACACGCGGGTGAAATCCCGCACGGTCAACCCCCATTCGAGCAGCTCCCCTTCCCGCGCCAGGTTGGGCTCGCGATCCACGGTCCGCACAGTCCACGTCATGGGCTTGCCGTCCCGGAACCCTTTCAACGTCACTTCCGTGTTCAAGGGGGTCGACAGCACCATCCGGTTGAATAGCGGCAGATCCTCCGGGGCCCGGCTTTCTTCCACGGGGTTTCCGTCATATTCCGTGATCAGGTCCCCGGGGAGCAGTTCCGCCACCAGCGCCGGGCTTTCGGGCAGGACCGACGCCACCAGCACCCCCCGCGCGTCGGGCATCGACTTGAGCAGCGGCTGCACCTCGACCCCGATCCAGCTG
>JALOTU010000258.1 GCA_025457725.1 Verrucomicrobiota bacterium | reverse complement strand
CGCCGCCTCCATCATCAACGGGCAGGCAAAACCCTGCCGCACAGGCAGACAGGTGCGATCCGCCCGGGCTTAAAGCTGGTTGCGCTGGTCTGCATTCTGGGCACGGCTGCTTATCTTCTGTTCACCTGGGAAAATACGGAACCACGGATGGTCAAGGCCCGCCAAACCGGCGGAACGCAGAGCGCCGCAGTCCCTCAGGCCGCGCTGCATGATCCACAGTCCCCCCCGCGAGATTCCAGTGCCACCGCAGAATCAAATGCATCCACTGTCGGCACTCCCCCATCCAGCTCCAGACTTCCCGTAATCACCGGACTTTCTGCAGCGCTTGAAAAAGCCACTCCGGAGCAGTCACTCACCGCACGGAAGCTCCTGGACTTTGCCGCGTCGGGACGGATGTCGATGATTGACGGGCTGAGTCGCGAGGATGTGATCTCTCTCGCGGAATTGCTGGTAACGGAACTGGGCCCGGACGAGGTGGCAGCCGCACTGGAATCACAATTCGGGTGGCCGGCCACGATGTATCGCGCGAACCCGAGGCCGGCGGAGGCCATTGCCGACTTCTTTGAGGCCGTCCGGACAGACAGTGTTGGCGTAAACACCCAGCCCATTGTCTTTAGCGACCACGCGGAGACGGACGGGACTGTCACAGGAAATGTCCATGTCATTCCTGCGGGCACAAAACGGGTGTTCGCCGCCTTCGAGAACATGGGCGCACTGCAAGGATTGGATCGCGTGCTCGCAGTGTGGCGCAACCCGGCCGATGCCCGAATGGTGTTCACCGAGTTTGAGCCTGTGCGGGTTGGCTCCACCTACAATTATGTCTGGCTGGAACTCAAGGACGGATGGCCCCCCGGTTTCTACAAGTTGGATCTGTTCCATCCCCAAAACACTACACAGGTGTTGGCGTCGCGTAGTTTCAATGTCCGATAAGTCGTGAAAGGAGTATGTCCGTGAAATCTGTAATGAATATCCTCAAGTGGTCTCAATTCCCCTTGCTCGGCGCCGTCCTCGTGCTGCTGGCCGGATGCGGCGGCGGCGGCGGGGGTGGTAGCGCCAGCTCCGTGGCAGCACGGAACCCCGACCCGGTCGTCATCGATTCCGTCCGCGTCGGAACACCCCTCTGTTCCACCTCCGGCAACGGTTCCCTGAACGGCCCCACCACTGCCGGCACCGCCGCCGCAGTCACGATGACTCCGGGTTGCCTCGATCCGTCAGCCACCATGGGAGTCTGGTTGGGAATCAACAGTGCCGACACCAACATCACCCACTATGACTGGGAAATTGTGGGCTGGAAAAACCAGGCGCCCCACGGCGGATTGGAAAAGTATGACGAGGTCTTGGATATCGACCCTGTGAACGGCCGCTACCTCGTGCGCACTTACGGCAGCTCCATCCGCTACGCCAGCGCCACCTCCTCGCAGTTGGCCGCGCTCACCCAACCGTTCTCCCAGCAAGTCAGCGTGACTGCCTGGACCGCCGATGGACGTTACGGATCCGCCACCTTCACTGTCACCGTGCAGCCGGGGGGCACTGCGGTCAGTCTTGTCTACGGCTCGCTCGCCTCCGGCGATGCTCCCTCCCATGGCCGCGCGGGACATTTCGCAGACTTCTACCGTATCACCGGAGCCGGCGCCACCACGCTGAAGACCGAGGGTTTTGACACCTACTTGTACGTCTACAACAGCGCACTCAGTCTGATCGCTGAAAAGGATGAAGGCGCCGACAATAGCGGATCACAGCTCACCCTCAATCTGTCCAATGGCCAGACCTACTACGTGGAAGTCACCTCCTTTGCTCCAGGCAAGACGGGCAACTATCTGATCAGCTCCACCGCCGGCGGTCTCAAGGCCACCGCCAATCCCTGGGCGAACGTCAGTGTCCCCAGCATCGCAGGCAACTACAGCGTGAGTGAAAACACCACGATCACGATTACCTACAAGGGCATCACCACCACCACCAACGCGCTCTCCACCCGGAGCGTCACGGTCACCCAAAGTGGGCCCAGTTTCAGCTTTCCCGCCATCGACCCCACGGGGATGCTCCCCACCACCACCCGTTATGGCCAGATCAGCGGCAACGCCATCACCCTGACAGGCGAACCCTTCATTCCGGGAAACCCGGGCATCGCGGTGACCTCGAACGCCCAGACCTCTACAGGGACTGTGGCCGGCAACCAGCTGACCATCAACACCTCGGCACAGCTTCAAGGCACCTACAAAGGCCTTCCCCTCACCGCTCAGGTGAACAGCACAGCCACTTTCAACCGGTAGTCACCTAAGGAAGTTCAGATCGCCCGTTCGGATTGATCGGAACCGCCGACTTCGGTTGGCGGTTTTTTTGCACCCACCCCGCTTCCACCTCCCCAGCCCATGACAAAACTTTGTCGCATATGCGACAAAGTTTCGCAATCGCTCGATCAGGCGCTTTGCGAACTTTTCAAGCGCATCAAGACCGCCGGGAGCACACCCCGCAAAAAGCCGTCTAAGAAAAGTGGCTTCAGGGTGTCATACCCAATAACATGAGATGACGCCTCAGCCGACGAAACGACAGAATCGGGTGGAGCAATGACCCGGCAGCTGAACAGCATGGCCAAAGACCAAGGTGATGAAATCGGAACCGGTTCTCCCCAGCCGGGCTCAATCGAGCAGCTGTTTGCCTCTCTGGAATCACCGTTGTTGCACTACGCCCTGAGGTTGACGGGAATCCGGTGCCTGGCGGAGGACGTCATCCAGGAGGCATTCATGAGACTGCACACCCAGTTCGACGAAGTCCGCGAGCCGCGCCCATGGCTCTATCGCACGGTTCACAACCTGGCCCTCAATCATCGCCGCTCCACATCGAGGTTCATCCCGCTGGATTCCGATCCCCCAACCAGCCAGGAGGTGCACCCGCATCATCACGAGGTGGCTGATCCCCTCCCCTTGCCGGACGAGCAGATTGCACGGTGGGAAGGCATCGGTCTGGTGCGCCTCAGTCTCGAAGCCCTGGACGAGCGCAGCCGGGAGGTCGTCCGACTCAAGTTCCAGGAGGATATGTCCTACAAGGAGATCAGCCGGCGAACCGGCCTGAAAGCGGGTCACGTCGGTTACCTGCTCCATCATGCCTTGAAGTTCCTTGCCGCGGAACTGGCGAAAACCGGAGGTGTCGTATGAACCCCGATCAACCTTTGGATCCACGCGAGGAACTTGAGATCCAGATCACTTCGCTGCTGCTTGGCGAACTGGAAGCGGACGCAGCTGCCCGCATCCGCAAGGCGATCAAGCAGGATGCCGAGTTGGCACGGCTTCACGACCAGCTGGCTCAAACGCTCGATCTGGTCAAAGCCGCCTCTGCCGACCTGCCTGCTGCTTCCGAGATGACGGCCAACGCAGCGTTCCTCCGTCTCTCTGATGACAAACGCAAAGCCTTGCTGGCGCGTTTCAAAACTCAGAAACCGGATGCCTTGCGGAAACCGAAGCCCCGTTCACCGGGCATTGGTCTGCTCGAACTGGCAGCCATTTTCGCAATCCTCGCCCTGCTCTCCGCATTGCTTTTGCCCTCCTTGGGCAAAGCAAAAGCCAAGGCCTCCCGCATCGCCGCCGCCAACGACTTGAAACAGGTCGCACTGGCCTCGCAATTGTGGGATAACGACCACCAGCAATCTGTTGCGCAACCCCCGAGGAAGGAGGATCAGCAATCTGATCAGGCAGGCGATCGGGAAAAATACCTCAGTGCTGCAAAAGGACTCGAGATCGCTCTGCCCTCGATTCGTTCCCAAAGCCAGAACCTGTTTGCCGACGCAGCCGCAGCGAATTCCCCAACCACTTGGGGTCTGGCTTCCGCCGATGGTCGGGCGCAGGTTGTGGCTTTTGCGGGCGACATCGGGACGGCCGGGCACGCTCGATCTCTCGAAGGCGAAGGGGCGGACGCCAGCTATGTCGTGGATCCAATCTTCAGCGGCGCCTCTGTCGCCACGGCAAAGCACGCGAGTGGACCCGAAGCAACTGCTGCCTGGCAGCAGTTGCTTCGCGCCAGGCCGGACGAATCCGGGCGCGGAGGCAACGACCAGGCACTGTACAATCGAATTCCGGTTCAACAGCAGGTGGAAGGAGAAATGGAAACCGGGAGGGCGGGCACGGAAATCAATGGCAACAACTCTGCCAGGATGCTGTTGGAATCCGAGGGCGCGGAGGGCGTCCTTGGTGGATTCCTCCAGCCTCTCTCCACTGCGCTCGTTGATGAAGCAAAGGCTCCATCCAGCGCAAGCCAGAGGACCCTTCTCGGTGTGGCGAACAAGTCCAAAACGGAGGCGGTTGTCCGGAGAGCCAGTCCGGCCATGGCGAAAGCTCAAGTTGAGGACAATTTCGCATTTAGCCGGCGCGCCGGTGAGGCACGACGCATACAGGATGCGTTCGCGATGGAACTGGGGTTGGAGTCCTCAGCCGTGTCGATGGATGATATCGAACAAAATGAAACGATTCACGGTAGCCGCCAAACTTGGTCGGCAGACCAAAAGCGCATGCGGGAGACAGAG
>JALOTU010000257.1 GCA_025457725.1 Verrucomicrobiota bacterium | reverse complement strand
ATCCACCGTTTCAACAAGGCCCAGCAGGATGTTTTGTTGCCGGATGTCGAGAGCGGGGTGGTTCGTTTGATTGGCGCCACCACCCACAATCCGTTCTTCTTTGTCAACGCCCCCCTGGTCTCGCGTTCGCAGATCTTCGAGTTGCAACCTCTTGCCGAGGACGATTTGCTGTCTTTGCTCCGACGCGCCTTAGGGGATCCGGACCGGGGGTTGGGATTCATGAAAATCAGCGCGGAAGAGGGCGCGTTGCGACACCTGGCCCGTGTCTCGGATGGCGACGCCCGGAAGGCGTTGAACGCGCTGGAGATCGCTGCCCTTACCACCGAGCCGCAGCCGGACGGCGTGGTTCGGATCGATCTGGCCACCGCCGAGCAGAGCATCCAGAAGAAGGCGGTGGTATACGATGATGAGGATGCCCATTACGACACCATTTCCGCATTCATCAAGTCCATGCGGGGCAGTGATCCCGACGCGGCGCTTTACTGGCTGGCCAAGATGATCCATGCGGGGGAGGACCCGCGGTTCATCGCGCGACGCCTCCTGATTCATGCGGCCGAGGATGTGGGATTGGCGGATCCGATGGCCCTGGTGCTGGCCTCGGCAGCCTGTCAGGCGGCGGAGTTTGTGGGTTGGCCGGAAGCCCGTATTCCCCTGGCGGAAGCGACGATCTACATTGCCACTGCCCACAAGAGCAACAGTGTCATCAAGGCGGTGGACGCGGCACTGGAAGATGTTCGCAAGAACCCCACCCAACCGGTTCCAATGCATTTGCGCGACGGCAGTTATGCGGGGGCGGAGCGGCTTGGGCACGGAACGGGCTACGAATACGCCCATGATCATCCGGATCATTTTGTGGCGCAAACGTATCTGGGAACCGCGCGACGTTTCTACGAGCCCACCGGCCAGGGCACGGAACGAAAGATCAAGGACCGGCTGGACCAGTGGCGTGAGCAGATGCGGGCGGCGCAACCCGATAAAGGTCCCTGAGTTGTGAAGGAACAAAAGAAACGGATTCGGGCGCAATTCCGCGGCAAGCTGCGCCAGAAGTCTCCTGCCAGTCGCACAGCTGATTCGGCGGCGCTCTGCGAGCGGCTGATCAACAGCTCGATTTGGGAGGAGACCCGCACCGTTTTGTTCTTCGCCCCCATGCCCGAAGAACCGGACCTGTGGCCCGCGCTTCAATTCGTTCTGCATCAAGGTCTGACGGTTGCCTTGCCCCGATTCGACCAGGGCAAGGGGGTCTATACCGCCAGCGTTGTTCAAGACCTGGCGAAGGACCTGGTGATGGGTCTTCATGGCATACGGGAGCCCGGTCCGGCTTGCGTGGATCATCCGTTGAACCTGCTGGACTTGATCTTGGTGCCTGGATTAGCCTTTGACCTCAGGGGCCGACGTCTCGGCCGGGGCGCCGGTTATTATGACCGGCTTTTGACCGGAGTGCGGGGCACCACCTGCGGGATCGCCTTTGATGAACAGATCTCCGGGGATTTGCCGGTGGAACCGCACGATGTGTTTGTTGACTGTATCCTGACTCCGACGCGCTGGTTGCAATGCTGAGCCCGCGCTCGGTTTGTGAATGCCATTTTTGCCTGAAATCATCACGGGAGGTGCTTGCCTTGCCGTGGGAGTGGTTTTTTCCTGGGCCTACCTTCGTGCAAGAGCCCGACGCCGATCGCGCGAAGAAACCGCAGCTGCGGATTCTGTTCTCGAACGGGCGCGACGCCAATCCGAAGAGATTCTCCGCGAATCCCGCCTGCAGGCGGCGGAGGAGGGATTGCGCACGCGCCAGGAAATTGAGGCTTCCTTCACGATGCGTCGGACCGAGGAACAGGAACGGGAAAAGCGCCTCAACCAGCGGGAGATCCTCCTCAACGCCCAGTTGGAAAGGCTCAGCACCGAGGATCGGGAACTCGCGCGCAGGGAGGATTCCCTCCAGCAACGCGCGGCAGCGCTGGTCCGGGAGGAGGAACGAATCGCCCAGGTCAACCTGACCCGGCAACGGCAACTGGAGGATCTGGCCGGCATGAGCCGCCAGCAGGCCCGGGAGGTCTTCCTTCGCGAGATTCAGATGGAGTCCACCCGCGACGCCGCCAACATCCACCGCGCCGCAATCGAGGAGGCCCGGCAAAAGGCGGAGGAAAAGGCCAGGGAAATCATCGGGCAGGCAATCCAACGCTATGCCAGCCACCACACCAACGACGTCACCACCACCAACATTTCCCTGACCGATGTCGAAATCAAGGGACGCATCATCGGCAGGGAGGGACGCAACATCCGCGCCTTTGAAAATGCCACCGGGGTGACCGTGCTCATCGATGACACGCCGAATACCGTGGTGCTGTCCTCGTTTGATCCGGTGCGACGGGAAGTCGCCCGCGAAGCCATGCTCCAGCTGATTCAGGATGGACGGATACATCCCAATCGCATCGAGGAGGTCGTGGCCCACGTGTCCCAGGAAATGGAACAGACGATCGCCCGACTCGGGGCGGAGGCGGTGGCCCAGGTCGGTGTGGCCCCGATGCATCCCGAGGTCGTCAAGCTCCTCGGCCGCCTGCATTTTCGCAGGAGCTTCTCCCAAAACATCCTGCGCCATTCCGTTGAGGTCGCCCAATTGACCGGCCTGATGGCGGCCGAACTGGGGGTGGATCTGGAGGATGCCCGGCGCGCCGGCCTGCTGCACGACATCGGCAAAGCCATGGACCAGGAGACCCCAGGTCCGCACGCCACCGTTGGGGCTGAAATGCTCCGCCGTCACGGGGAGAATGCCGCCGTGGTCAATGGCGTGGCCTCCCATCACTTCGAAGTCCAGCCGGAAGGAGTGATCGGTATTCTGGTCAATGCGGCCGATGCCATCAGCGCCTCCCGTCCGGGTGCCCGCTCGGAAAACATGGGCACTTACCTGAAACGCGTCGAGGACCTCGAAAAGATCGGGCTGTCCTTCCCGGGCGTCGAGAAATGCTATTCCGTGCATGCCGGCAGGGAACTGCGCGTGTTCGTGAAACCGACCGATTTGAATGATGACGAATCGTTTGATCTGGCCCGCAAGATCGCTCAGAGGGTGGAGTCGGAACTGCAATACCCGGGACAAATCCGGGTGACCGTCATTCGGGAAACGCGCTGCGTGGAAGTCGCCAAGTGACGGACCCCGCCGCCACCTTCACCGGCCTTCGGTCATGCTGGAAGGCAATCCGCTGTTAAAGCCTTGCGGCGAGGCGCCCCATGGACGCTGGGATTCGTTTTCAGGATCGGAGGTGGTGGAACAGCCGCTGGCGAGCGCGAGCAGCAGGACCGGCAGAATCAGCAACAGAACAAAGCGAACAGTGTCGGATCCGATCCGCTTCATAATCTCATAACGCCGGAATCACCAGATCGCCCTCCGCCACGTCGCCGAGCTTCCAGCCATTCACCAGGTTGGCGATGGAACGACCCTTTTGCACGCTTTGCACCCGCACCTTGGCCACCAGACGGCCGTCGCGGTTGACCAGCAATTCGCCCTGCTCCAGCAACCCGTCATCTTCGCCGATGTCCAAAACCACGAACTCCCATTTCGGGTCGGCAACCAGCACCTTGCCCTTGAGATTGGGGGGCAGCGGGACTTTGTAGTCCTCGATCAACAGCAGGGCGAGCTGGTTCTTGGCCTTCTTCAGTTCCCCGTCGAGGATGCGGTTTTCTTCCTTGGCCACCTGCAGTGCTTCTTCAGCCGCCTTGGTGGCGGCGATCAGGACCTTCACTTGGTCCACCGTGATTCCGAGCGCTTCCCACGCGGCGAGTTCCGCCTGCGCATCATTGCGCTCCTGGGTGGTCCTTTTGAGATTCTCCTGCAGCGAGCGGTTCTGCTTGGTGAGCTGATCGTTCGTGCTCCTCAGGCCATCGCGCTCCGCCGTGGTGGTTTCCAGGTTCTGCTTGGTCTGGGCGAGTTCGTCCTTGGTGTCCTCGAGTTCCCGGCGAGTCTGGGACAGATCCGAAAGCGCCTGCTCCTTCTGCCCCTTCTCGTAATCCCGCTCATTGCGCGTGGTGACAATCACTTCCCGAACCTTCCACAGGTTTATGGTGGCGACAGCGACACCAAATACAATGGCCGCGATGAGGCAAACTCGTGTCAACATGGTCTTTTGAAACTGGTACACCGACCAGTGTCAAAATCCTAGTGGCTTTTTCTGCCGGGTGTCAACGCTCCAATCTCAGGGCGAACGCATCAAATCAACCCGTGTTCTCGGCGTAGCGCCGGTTTTCAACCGGCCTGGGGATAGGATGACCTGTAGGTGGGTTCAATTTGCCGGCTGGAAAGCCGGCGATACGGCTAAGACGCATCTGCCCTGGTTCCAATTGGGTTGTTTCGGCGACCGCCGAACCCGCCTAAAGCCCTGAGCATCAAGGTCAAGATTTGCGGCATCACCAATCCCGGCGACGCGGAGGCGGCCGTGGCGGCGGGAGCGGACCTGCTGGGATTGGTCTTCCATGACCCCAGCCCGAGAAGGGTCTCCCTCGAACAGGCGGCCGAGGTGTGCCGGGTCATACCACCCTACGTCGTGCGGGTGGGTCTCTTTGTGAACCCCGCTCCCGAACGGGTCACGGAGGTCATCGCCCGATGTGGGCTGCAAATGCTGCAATTCCACGGAGATGAGACGCCCGGGTTCTGTCTCCAGTTCGGTCTCATGACCCTGAAGGCCTTCCGGATCCAGGGGCCGAAAACTCTGGAGGATCTCCCGCCCTACGCCACCGATGCCTGGCTGCTGGACGCCCATGTCCCCGGGAAGTTTGGCGGAACGGGCCAGACCTTCGACTGGGCCATTGCGGCCCAGGCGGCCCAACTGGGAAAGCCTGTCTTCCTCGCGGGCGGCCTCACCCCCGACAACGTCGGCGAGGCGGTGCGCAGGGTGCAACCTTACGGCGTGGACGTGTCCGGCGGCGTCGAGGCGGCCCCGGGCAGAAAGGACCACGCCAAGGTTCGGGCGTTCATTGAGGCGGCGCGGCAGGCCGCCCGGGCGGTCGGCCCGAAGCCCGGTTAAACACGCTTGGCAGGAACCTGTGATTGCGCGACAGTTTTGTCACCTTGTCATGAAGCAGACTGCCGCCGCCCACCTACCCGACGCCCAGGGCCATTTTGGTTCTTATGGCGGATGTTACGTCCCGGAAACGCTGATGCATCCGTTGCAGACATTGCGTGATGAATACCAGCGCGCCCGCCAGGACCCGGCGTTTCAGAAGGAATTGGATTACTATCTCCGGGAGTTTTGCGGCCGCCCCACGCCGCTCTACTATGCCGAGCGTCTCACCCGGCATCTCGG
>JALOTU010000256.1 GCA_025457725.1 Verrucomicrobiota bacterium | reverse complement strand
CAGACCGGTTTCCTCGCCGCAGATGTAGGCCCCGGCGCCGCGGTGAACATGAATCTCCAGGTCGTAACCGGAGCCGCAGATGTTCCTCCCGAGAAAGCCCTTCGCCCTGGCCTCGGCGATGGCCTGGTTGAGGATGCGGGCGCCCTCGGGCATTTCGCCGCGGATGTAAATGTAGGCCAGGCGCACATCGTTGGCGTAGCAGGAAATCACCATGCCCTCGAGGAGCTGATGCGGGTCCTTGTGGATGATCTGACGATCCTTGAACGTGCCCGGTTCCGACTCGTCCGCGTTGCAGACCAGGTAGATGGGCTTGCCGCTGCGACGATCCACGAAGCTCCATTTGAGCCCGCACGAGAAACCCGCGCCGCCCCGGCCGCGCAGGCCGGACAGCTTGACGTCCTCGCGGATTTGCTCCGGACCCGACTGACGCTTGCCGTCGCCGAGATCCCGGGGCGGGATGGCCAGCGCCTTCCTGAGGCCCGCATAACCGCCGTGCTTCAAATAGCATTCGAGGTCCGGCGTGTAGCCGGGGGAATCGATGTGCTTGAGGATGAGGCGGTGTTCGGTGGGCATTTACGGGTGCGGATTGCGGATTGCGGATTGCGAATGGGTGGCAGCCAGTGGCTGGCGGCTTGACTGGGGGGCAAACTCTCCTAACCTGTCCGACTCATCGCTTGCCCGATGGTGTAACGGTAGCACAAGTGACTCTGAATCACTTTGTCTAGGTTCAAATCCTAGTCGGGCAGCCATATGTTCTCGATCTTTCGGTCCACCTCCGGCCGGTCTTTGCGCGGCGTCTTCATGTCTCGTTTGGCGCGGCATGGCGGTTCACCTGCAGTCCGACAGGATGCCCCCCAACTTCGCCTCGCTGACATTCTCGTGGAGCGTTTCGTTGCACATCATCACGGGCGCGGTGCCGCAGGCGGCGAGGCACTCGACAAATTCAACCGTGACTCTCCCGTCCTTCGTCGTCTGCGGCCCGTGGGCGCTCGCATCCAATCCCAGGGTTTCGCAGGCGTGTTGGTGGACCTTGTGGGAACCGGCGAGTGCGCAGCTCAGGGTGCGACACACCTTCAGGTGCCACTTGCCCACCGGCCGCGTTTGGAACATCGGGTAGAAGGTCACCAGCTCGAGCACGTTGATGGGTTGCAGCTGGAGCTTTGTGGCCACCCAATGCACCGCCTCCTCGGAAACGAACCCGAAGCGTTCCTGGACGGCGTGCAGCAGCATGAGCGACGCGCTGCGCTTCTGCGGGTAATGCGTGATCACCTCGTCAAGGGCGGCCTCGACCTCGGCGGGCACCGCGAAGTCCGGCTGCGATTGCAGCGGGTTGGGCACGGGTTCGTAGGGCTGGATTTCGTTCATCGGTCGCATTCCCCCATCACGAAATCCAGCGAGCCCAGAATGGTGGTCATGTCCGTCAGCATGTGGCCCGGCGCGAGCCAGGGCAGGATGCTGAGGTTGACGAAGGAAGGCGCGCGGATCTTGAGCCGGTGCGGGGCTCCGCCCCCCTTGCTGTGGATGTAGAACCCCAGCTCTCCCTTGGGATTCTCGTGTCCGAAATAGATCTCCCCGGCCGGGGCGTTGACACCCTGGGTCACGATCATGAATTGGTGGATGAGCTCCTCCATGCTGGAGAGCACCTTGTTCTTGGGGGGCAGGGTGACCTTGCCGTCCTGGATGGAGACCGGCTCCCCGACCGTGTTGTCCGGGCCACCGGGAAGCTTGTCGAGACACTGATGCAGGAGCCGGACGCTCTGGCGCATTTCCTCCATGCGCACGAGATAACGGTCGTAACAATCACCCACCTGACCCAGCGGCACGTCGAACTCCAGCTGGTCGTAGATCAGGTAGGGCTGGGCCTTGCGCAAATCGTGGTCCACCCCGCTGGCCCGGAGGTTCGGGCCGCTCAAGGCGAAATCGATGGCCACGTCCCGGGGGATCACGCCCACGTCACGGGTGCGGTCCACCCAGATCCGATTGCGGTCGAGCAGCTGCGCGACATCGTCGATCACCGGCAACACGCCCTTGAGGAACTCGCGGCATTGCGCCACCCAGCCGGGGGGCAGGTCGCGGGACAGGCCGCCAATGCGCGTGTAGCTGGTGGTCAGACGCGCGCCGGTGAGGGCTTCCCAGAGATTGTAGATCTTCTCCCGCTCGGTGAACGTGTGCAGAAACACCGTCATCGCCCCCACATCCATCGCGTAGCAGCCGATGCCCAGCAGATGCGAGGATACGCGGGACAACTCGGCGACGATGGTGCGAATGAACTGGCAGCGCGGGGGCAGCTGTTTATCCAAGCCCATCAACTTCTCCACCGCCAGCGCGTAGGCCACGTTGTTGGCCAGCGGCGCCAGGTAATCCAGCCGGTCCGTGTAGGGCACGAACTGGTTCCAAGTCATGTTCTCGGCGATCTTTTCGTCGCCGCGATGCAGGTAGCCGACGTGGGGTGTCGCCTTGGTGATGACTTCCCCGTCGAGCTCGAGAACCACGCGCAGCACGCCGTGCGTGGACGGATGCGATGGACCCATGTTGAGGACCATGCGCTCGCCCTGAATCTCCGCCAGCTCGCGACCCGCGGAATTTGTCCGCGCGGCGGCTTCACTGAACGCGATGTCTTTGACTTCGCCCATTAGATTTCTGGTTGCCGCACCCTGGGCTCGCGCACGCCGGCATCCTGGAGGCCTGGCCGGGTCACAAACGGGCCGCCTTCCATGGGGGCCGCGTCACTGAACGCCACGTCCGGCAGGTCGGTGGGTTTGCCGGCCAGGGGGAAATCCTTTTTCAGCGGATGATGAGGGTAACCGTCCCACATGAGGATCCGCCGCAGATCCGGATGCCCGGCGAACCGGATTCCCATCATGTCGAACACCTCGCGTTCGTGCCAATCCGCGGTCTTCCAGACCCCGGTGACGGTGGGCAGTTCGGATTGCTCCTCGCTGACGCTGGTCTTGAGCCGGAGGTAGCAGCGGTGGCCGAGGGCGTAGAGCTCGTAAACCACCGACCATCTCGGGTCGTCGCCGTAATGGTCCACACTGCTGAGGTCCACCAGGTAATCGAACCCCAGCGTGTTCTTGCAAAAGGCGCAGACTTCGGCGATCCGGCCGGACTCCCGCACCTGCAATGAGATCTCCCCACGAAACTCGACCGGCTCGGAAATCAGGTCTCCGAACTGGGTCTTGAGTTGTTGTGCTGCGGCTTGGGCAGTCATCCTGTTTCGGGGTTGGGCGACCGGTTGCCCGGCTAATCCGTCTTTTTCCAGACGGACAGGACCGGTTCTTTCATCACCTTCTTCTGGAGCGCCAGCAGGGCATCGAGGAGGGCCTCGGGCCGGGGCGGACATCCCGCCACGTAGAAATCCACGGGGAGGATGTTGTCGACACCCTGGAGCACCGAGTAGCTGCGATACATGCCGCCGGTGGAGGCGCAGGCACCCATCGCGATCACCCATTTCGGCGCCGCCATCTGTTCGTAAATGCGTTTGACCGAAAGCGCCATCTTGTAGGTCACCGTGCCCGAGACAATCATCACATCCGACTGGCGTGGTGAAAAGCGCATGACCTCGGCGCCAAACCGGGAGATGTCAAACCGGCTGGCGCCCGTGGCCACCAGTTGATGGCGGCGTCCACGCGTGTATGGACCACCTCTCCTTCAATCTTGGTGTTGTATCCGACTTCAGAAACCGCCTGCATTAGACGCGTTTAGCCTATTCAGCGCGATGTTGAGTCGCAAGGTTCATTTCTGATTGATTTCACAAGCGGATCCAGTTGTGAAAGGATTGCCAACCGGATCAAACCCGCCTACCAATGCCGTGTGCTTGAGGAGTTGATCTCCAAACCGGATGGGCCGCGGCTGGGCGTGGAGCGTTGCACCCGTGACGGGGTGTTGCAGCTGACCTTTCAGCTGCAGGGCAACGCCACGGCGGTGCTTCACTGGGGGGTCGCCGCCCGGGAATCGGGCCCGTGGCAGGCGCCCGCCGCCAGCCTCTGGCCCGCTGGCACCCAGCCCCGCGGAACCGGGGCGGTTCAGTCGCCGTTTCAGCCGGATTCCGAGGGAAGCCGGCTGGTGCTGCGCTTCCCCGAGCCCGACGCGCCCCGCTTCCTGGTTTTTGACCTGTTCTCACCGGAAACCAATAGGTGGGAAAACAATCGGGGGAAGGACTATTGGCTGTCGTTGAGCGAACCTGGACCCTCCCCGTTGGAGATTCTGGAACAGGCCGTCGAGGGTGAGGCCGGCGGCGGGACGATCGAGACGAAGGCGGTTGTCCTGGATGGCGGGGGCGAACTCGCCATCGCCATCCGACGTTTAGAAGAGCGGGTGACGCTCACGCTGGTGACGGACGTGCCCGGGCCATTGATGCTGCACTGGGGGGCCCAGGAACGCGCCCGGTCCGGCTGGAAGCAACCGGCGGCCGATCATTGGCCCGAGGGAACGGTGCCCTTTGACGAGGTGGCGGTGCGAACGCCGTTTCAGGAGCGGGAACAATCGCGATGGCTGACCTTGTCCTTTCCGCCGGACACAGCCCCGGCCGGTCTGGGTTGCGTCCTGTTTCAGCCCGGAACCGGTCGCTGGCTCAAGCCTCGCGGGTCTGACCTGTTTCTCCGACTGTCGGAAAAGGATGAGAGTGCCGCACCGCTTTCGGAGCTGATGGCCCGGATTGTGGAAGGGGAGGTGGGACCGCACGGCTGGACGTTGATGCACCGGTTCAATCTCTGCCACGAATTGATTGGGGACGCGGGGGATGATCGCGAGGCGTGGGCCACGCTCTTCGTCTGGCTGCGTTATTCGGCCATCCGGCAGCTGGACTGGCAGCGGAACTACAACACCAAGCCGCGCGAGCTCTCGCATGCGCAGGACCGGCTCACCGCAAAACTTGCCGGGTCGTTCATCGCTCATCCGGCGCAACGCGACCTGATCCGGCTGATGCTGGCTTGCGTGGGGCGGGGCGGGGACGGTCAACGGATCCGCGACGACATCCTCCACATCATGCACCGGCATCACATCAAGGAAGTCGGCGGCACCTGGATGGAGCAATGGCACCAGAAGCTGCACAACAACACCACGCCCGACGACATCGTCATTTGCGAGGCCTACCTGGCGTTTCTGCGTGGCAACGGTGACCTTGGGGCCTACGATCGCAAGCTGGTGGAAGGCGGGGTCACCCGTGAGCGGCTCGCGGGCCTGGAGCGGGCGATCACCCGCGACCCCGAGTGGCATCCGCATCTCAAGGATGGCCTGATCCACGATTTCGAGAACTACCTCAAGCTGCTGTGCTCGGTTCATTCCGGGACCGATCTGGAGACAGCGGCGAATACGGGCGGTTATCTGCTCGACGGCAGAGCGGGGGAGGCGCTGGGTTTTCTGAAATGGCACTTGTCATCGAACTGACCGGCAAGATCACGGAGGTTCGGCGGCAACTGGCCGGGGTGCTGGCGCACGACACTGATCCCGGGCGGGTGAAAGACGGGCTGTACCTCGACCTGGCGCTGGAGGAGGCGCTGCGGACGGTCATCGAACGGCAATTGCATCCCGGGCTTGATGGGAATGTGCTGCTGGAGCTGATAGGACTGGTTCAGGAAAACCTGTTGTTCCAGAACGCGGATGCGGAACTGGCCCAATGCGGGCGCGAACTGGCCCGCCTGCCGGGCGAGGACCGGTTCAGCGTGGACTGGGCCATGCGGGCGAAGGCGGTGGTGGACCGGTTGCGCCGCGCGGTCGAGGGTTCCACCGATGCCGCGTATCAACTGCTCCAGCCCAAGGCCGTGGCGTTGGGCCGCGAGTTCAACGCGGATGGCTGGACGGTGGAATTGTTTTCCGAGGAGATTGTGCGAGGACGGCCCGTGTTCGTGCTGTCCATGCTGCTCCACCTGTTTGATCCGGTGCTGCGCAAGAGCGCGCAACTGGGTGACTGGCAGGTGATCAGCCCCAGCCGCGCCGCCGGCGAGGTCACGGTGGTGCCGGAACTCCGCGCCCTGCAGGGCAGGAGTTTTGACCGTCCCACCGTGGTGGTCGCGGACCAGGTTCACGGGGACGAAGAACCGCCGGAAGGCGCCTGCGCCGTGCTCACGCCCCGCTCGGTGGATCTGGTTTCCCATGTGGCCGTGCGCGCGCGCAACGCCGAGCTGCTGTTTGCCACCTGCTTCGATGCCGAGACCTTCGCCAAACTCAAGCAACTGGAGGGACGGCACGTTGAACTTTCGGTCACCAGCTCCGGCGATGTGAAGTTCGCGGAAACCACGAGGGCGGCTGCGGTCCGGCCGAAACACAAGGCGGCTGCGGTGCAGTCGCTGAGTGCGCCCCAAGCGGTCCTCCGGGTGCTGCGCCGTTCGGAATTCGAGCGTGGCCAGGTGGGCGGGAAGTCCTGGCACATCCGTCAGCTGGCGGAGAAACTCCCGGGAAGTTTTCAAACGCCCCGATCGGTCGCGCTGCCGTATGGTGTGTTCGATGCGGTGCTGGCGGACCAGATGAACCGGGCGACGGCAGACCGCTTCCGAACCTTGTTGCAGGAGCTGGGCGAGAGTCCTGAGGCGAAACTCGCTGAACTCCGCCAATGCATTCTGGGCCTGGAACTGCCCGCGCAGCTCCTCGCGGACCTGGACTGCGCCTTGGAAGCCGAAGGCTTCAATCGGAAGACCGCCTCCAGGCAAGCGGGTGAAAAACCCGATACGGGCGGACTGCCTGCCAGCACCGCCAACTGCATCAAGCAGGTCTGGGCTTCGCTCTGGAATGATCGCGCCTATTTCAGTCGTCAGACCAACGGATTGCCCCACCACCTCGCGTCCATGGCCGTGCTGGTTCAGGAAGTCGTGGAGGCGGAGTATGCCTTTGTGATCCACACCGTCAATCCGGCCACCGGCAACCCGGACGAGATTTATGCTGAAATTGTTCGCGGATTGGGCGAGACGCTGGTGGGAAACTACCCGGGCCGGGCCCTGAGTTTCGTCGCCGGGAAGTCCGATCGGAAACCCAGGTTGTTGGCTTATCCCAGCAAGAGCCTCGCGCTCCGCGGCGGCGGATGGATCTTCCGGTCGGATTCCAACGTGGAGGATCTTGAGGGTTACGCCGGCGCGGGTCTCTATGACAGCGTGCTGCTCGAACCGGCGAGGGAGGAGCGACTGGATTACACCCGGGACCCGCTGGTCTGGGACGCGGCGTTCCAACAGAAGCTGTTCGCGGGCATCGCGAAGCTGGGCTGCGAAGTGGAGCGGGCCTTTGGGGGGCCGCAGGACATCGAGGGAGCCTGGGTGAAGGATGCGTTTCACGTGGTCCAGACCCGACCGCAGGTTGGTGTGGGCTAACCTGCATTGGACATTTCCATGAAGCTGAGAATTGGAAACCAAACCGCCTTTGCCGCCGACTCCGCGCTGGAGCCTTTCGAGTTTGCGCTGGAACAAGGCTTCAAGGCCTTCGAGTTTTTTCCCGATCGCGGCCCCGCCGGCACCGGCGGCTGGGACGAACGCGGGATGAGCCTGGATGAGCGCGAGTACATCCGCCGCGCCGCCGAGGCTTGCGGGCTGAGCCTCTCGGTCCATGCGCCGCTGGCCTTCGACCCGCTGAAGGCGCCGTCGGATTCCAGGTTGGAAAGCGCGGTGGAGCTGGCCCGCGACATTGGCGCCTGCCTGGTGAATCTCCATCTGGACATGAGCCAGGGAGCGGAAGCTTTTGTGAGGGCCCTGCTGCCCGCGCTCAAGGCGACCCACCAGGCCGGGCTGAAGCTGGCGCTGGAGAACACCGTTTGGACCGGGCCCGAGGAGGTCAACACCTGCTTTGACTGGCTGCGCGCTCACGAACCCCGCCTGGCGAAGCACGCGGGGCTGTGCTTTGATCTCGGGCACGCCAACGCGTGCGCCGCCACCCTCAATGATTATTGCGGTTTTCTCGACCGGTTGTGCCCCGGGGTTCCCATCATCCACTTGCATTTGCACGAGAACTTCGGCGACCGGGATGCGCATCTCCCCCTGTTCACCGGGCCGGCGCGGAACAATCCTGCGGGAATTCTGGGCCTGTTGCAGCGGCTCGATCAGCGTTCCTATGATGGCTGCGCGATCCTGGAGCAATGGCCGCGGCCGCCGGGCCTGCTCGTGGAGGCGCGCGACCGCCTTGAACTGCTGCTGAACACACTGCATTGAGCAGGTCTTCCTCCCTCCGACACACCAATGATCCTTTACAATTTGTTCCCTTTGCTCGCCGGCGATGTGAAGCAATGGACGCCCCACCTCCAACGCGCGGCGGACCTGGGCTTCGATTCCGTCTTCATCAACCCGGTGCAATACCCCGGCTATTCGGGCAGCCTCTATTCCACCAAGGATTACTTCCGGCTGAACCCATTGATCGCCAGCGGGCTGACCCGCCGATCCGCGGAGTCGTCCTTTCGCAGGATGGCGAAGGAGGCGGAGGATCTTGGTCTGAAACTCATCGTGGACCTGGTCATCAGCCATTGCGCTTTCGATTCGGATCTCGTCCAGCAACAGCCCAGGTGGTTCCTCCGCGAGCATGGCCGGATCGCGCACCCATGGTGCATGGAGGGATCCAAGAGGGTGGTGTGGCGGGACCTGGCGCAGTTTGATCACAAGCACACCAGGGACAAGGAAGGGTTGTACGCCTATCTGTTCAAGGTGGTGGAGTACCTGCTGGGGCTGGGCATCAACGGGTTTCGCTGCGACGCGGCCTACCAGGTGCCGGCCGCGTTCTGGCGGCGGCTGATCCAGGAGACGCGTGCCAGGCATCCCGGAACGCTCTTTCTGGCGGAGACGCTGGGCTGTTCGCCGGCGGAGACGATTCACACGGCTCAGGCGGGATTTGATTACATCTTCAACAGCTCCAAGTGGTGGGATTTCCACAGCCCCTGGCTGATCGAGCAATACGCCCTCACGCGGGAGTCGACGCGGTCCATCAGTTTTGCGGAGAGCCACGACACCGAGCGGCTCGCCGCCGAGACCGAGGGAAACCTCGACACGGTCAGGCAGCGGTATCTGTTCAGCGCGTTCTTTTCCGCCGGGGTGATGATGCCGGTCGGGTTCGAGTACGCCTTTCGCAAACGGCTGCACGTGGTGAAGACGCGGCCGGAGGATTGGGAGGCGCCGTCCGCGGACCTGACTTCATTCATTCGCAACGTGAACCGGGCGAAGGCCCAAAACCCGGTGTTTCTGGAGGAGTCACCCGTGGAACTGCTGCCGTGCTGCAATCCCAACGTGCTCTTTCTCTGGAAAGGATCGCTGCACGCGAAGCAGGAGGCGTTGCTCATCCTCAACAAGGACACGCATGGCCGCCAGCCTTTCCACACCGATGACCTGTATCAGCATATTCAATCCGAGGGCCCGTTGAGGGACGTTTCCCCGGAATACCCCCTGGACTATCTCCCCACGCCCTACGAGTATGAATTGCGCCCGGGGCAGGGGATCGTCCTCGTCACCGAGAAAGGTTCCATATGAGCAAATCATTCTACGTGGGATGCCTCCTGATGGGCACGGCGGTGCTCAGCAGCGTCGCCGGCAAGCCTGTCAGTCAACGTGAACTGCCCGCGGCTCCGGTGGTGCCTGGTCCCGCGACCAACCTCCTGGATTATCTCATTGCCACCATGGACCATGCCGTCCAGGACCGGGATCCAGTCGCGGATCGCAGCCTGCTTCTGACCCACAACGATGAGCTTGGGCAGTATGCTTACAACACGAACAATCCGGCGTTCCCGTTCCATGGCGTGACGGGAATCTCGGTGCGCGGCACGGGGGCCAATTGTGGACACAACGGAACTCTTGTCGCCCCCCGCATCGTGGTCACCGCCGGTCACTGCTGGCAGGTGATGAATTCCAAGTATTACTTCTCCGACGGACAGGGCATCGGTGCGGAATGGCGATTCCTGGATCGGAACGGCAAGGTGCACACCGCCTACGCCCAATACTCGCGGTTGCTGACCAACACC
>JALOTU010000255.1 GCA_025457725.1 Verrucomicrobiota bacterium | reverse complement strand
CGCTTGGAAAGTCTCCCCGCCACAAGCTGGTGGTATGGAAACCCGCACCGGCGGTCCATTCCGCATTGATCTCACACCACTGCGGGAGCAGGGCGGGATTATAATCATTCAGATAGATGAACTGGAAGCCGCTGGGACCGGCGACCAACTCGTCGTTGGGGGTCTTGTTGGCGTAATACCAATCCAGCAGCGGCGTGTCCATTTCCTGCAGCACCGCGGGCAGCGAGGTTCCGACAGGAACGGTGCCGCGGTTGGGATCATTCTTCCAGTTGGAGTAAATCGCGCCCTGGGCGAATTGCAGGTTGTCACCGTCGCTGATGAGAATCGCGACATACACCTTGCCATTCAGAGCGGTGACCGCCTCGCCAGTGGCTTGGGTGTAGGTTTTGTTGGGGAACGAGGACCAGAAACTTCCGTTCGAGTAGAAATTACTGACGTTGTAGCCGATTCCATAGGGGTTCGCGAGTTCATTGACCGAATCGCCGGCGTATCCCCCCAGCGAGGTTCCCACACCATAGCCGGGAGTCGCGAAGATCTCGGTGATCTTCGCCACCTGGGCAGGGTCTGAAAGGGACAGGTTGAAGACAAAACTTTTGCTCGCCACGACATAATCCATGCAGACGAGATCGAAGGCTCCGGCGAAATAAACCGATTTTCTCGTGCAATTGGGCATGAGATTGGCCAGAGCCCAACTATAGCCTTCGATCCTATCCGCGCCGATGTTCCGGTAGTCCACCACGGTGCCCGCCCATCCGGGAACCTGCGCCTGGAGAGCCGCACGTACGGTATCGGTCACCGGGATCCCGTTCTGTTGGGCACCCGCCATCAAGGCCAGGTAGAAGGTCCAGTCCTTGGCAGAATCATAAATGAACATTTTCTGGACGGACGGATGGTATCTGTTGAACAGCGTTCGAACGCCCCGCAAGGAGGTGCTGCCGCCCACCAGGCTCGTATTCAACACCGTGTAAGGCTTGCCGCTGGAGTCGATTTGCGCCCGGTCATTGGTACGCTGATCGATGAATACCTCGGCGGAGACGCTGTTGACCAAACCCTGCAAGGCATAGGACGTTGCCCTCGAGTCGGTGGTGTCGCCGGAAAACCTGAGCAGGAAAGCCTCGGCCGCCGGAGGCGTCTTGAGGAAGAGCCCGCTGGCGGCCGAGGCCGGCAGGCTGAGGAGCACGAGGAATGAGAGGATGATCCGGGTCATGATGGTAAATCTTTCAGGCATGCTGGAAACTGCCGGGAATTTCGATCTTGCTCATGGTGATGCATTTCATGCCGGCATCCACTGCAAGCGCGGCGATTCTAGCGGCATCAAACCTGTCGGCCGTGAAGCGGTTCTTGAGTTTGGCGCAGGTGGCGACTGGAATGGTTTCCCGATAGCGCAACCGCTCATGGCGGCGAGTGCCCGGCGCGGACCCAAGGAAGCGCCCGCGCCGGTGAGGGAGAGGGTTTTAAGGATGTGGCGGCGGTCGGCTTGGTCAATCATTGCTGGAATTTGCTTTTGACGGGTGGCTCCTAAAGCAACCTTGGGGCAGGCGGCGGGTGGGTTTTTCAGGTCTCGTCTGTCTGGGTGTGACATTCCATAGTCACGATCTCAGGGTTTATTTCCAAGGAAATGTTCACTTGATCGAGGATTGGGTCAAGTTCCCAAAACGGGGACAACTCGGAACTAGTGGGGATTGGATTGGAGATTTGATCCCGGATGAGTCCCCAGATTGTCGTTCATGAGGCGCTTGCCTTTTCCTGTCAGCTCCAGCCACCAATCGCTGGGGCGGCCTTCGTTGTTGATGAAGCGCCCCCACGCGTCACGCAGCGATTTTGCGGGCACCGGGGCGGGTTTTGCTCCGGGCGTTTGCCACAGCAGCCTGAGTTTGCCGCTTCCGGTTCGATGGGCGTATTCGATCCGATAGGGCACCGGACCTGCGGCACCGGCGACATGAACCTCTTTCGAGATGGCACGGCCCGGGAATTTCTTCAGGTCGATGAGCGTCTTGCCAGCGACGATGATCCGGACGTCGTCACCGGAAACCCCTTCGATGGAAAACCGGTAAGCGCCCGGAGCTGGAAGACCGATGACACCTCCCAGCCGCACAAAGTAGTGATCCTCGGGAATCCCTCGCGCGGGCGGCGGGTTTCCCAGATCGAGTTCGGCCCGGTCCAGTCTGACGTTCGTGCCGCTTTCGCCCGCCCGTTCCCCCTTGAAGAAGGTGGCGGACACACCCGGCCGTGAAGGAGTGGGCGGCGTGTCGTCGCTCATCGGCATGATGGCGGTCCCCTCGTCATATTCATCGAACATGCCCACAAACAGTCGTTCCGCGCCAGAGTTGGCGACCTTGGTCAACTGGTTCCAGTAATACGATCCCCGCTGCCGGGGAGTGAACGAGATGGTGTTGTCTCCGGTTGGCAGGTGTTTGAGGTTGGCCCAGGAAAATCCGGGCTTCACGTGGGCGTAATAGGAGAGTCCGATTTTTTTGAAATCCGCGATGTCCTGTTCATAGGAGCTGGACATCCATGGCAGGACACAGTGGTAGCGGGCGATGTGCCGTTGCCATGCCGGTGCCATTTTACGCCAGTTTCCGGGAATGCCGCCGATGACGTGGTTGCCGCCGTATTGCGGATCGTTTTTGAAGAAATCCACAACCTTGTCGGCGGTTTCCGGCGTGTAGTTGCGGTTTTCGAATGGCAGCCCCCAGATGAACACCACGGGCTTGCCGCCTTCCCTGGCATAGTTCTTGTCCTCGAGCAGCTTGAAGACATCGACTAGCCATTTCCAATCGGTCTTCATGGTCTCCAGCAGCTTCTTGTCCGAGTAGCCGCTCACATCGTATTCGATCGCCCAGATCCGGCCCTCGCGATTCGCCGCGGCACGGACATTGGCGAGAACCCGCTCGGGCTTGCCGCTGATGGAGCAAAACCGGTCATTGACGAAGCGCTGAAGGAACGCGCCATCGATGTCATGCTCCCGCATCCATTTGAAATGGGTGTCAACCACGGCAGGCCACGCCGATGAAAACAAGTATGCCTGCTTGCCGCTCCCGAGCTTCACGTCGCAGGCTTTTTCCAAAACTTCCTTCGGGTAATCTGACGTATCGGGCCACATGTCCACGGAGAAAAAACCTTTGGGAATGTCGCCCCAATGAACCCACCCCCGCGCGTCCGGATCGTTTGGCGTGCGGAACCATCCCTGATAACCGACCATCACCTTGCCTTTCAGTGTCAGGTTGTCCGCAGGGGCTACCGACGGGCCCTTGTAAGCCTGCAGCCAGGGATCGGAGATCGCATAGCTGAAGTTGGGATCGTCAAAGGGCACATCCTGCAAAATCACGCTCTCCACCGCGAGAGGCTTGTCAGGCTTGGAGACCGCGACGCCGAACGAGATCCCGCCTGTGTCGCGCGCCGCCACTCCGGTAAAGCGCATCCGCGCGCGAACCAGTGCGCCGGAGTCGGCCATGGTGAGCCCGAGGAAGCGGTCCGGCTTGATTTTGCGACCGGATTGATCCTGAAGCTGAACGTCAATCAGGCCGTAACCCGCGTCCAGATAAGCAACCTGCAAATAAACACATCCGCCCGTCACGGTGAACTTTTGGGTCTTGGACGCGAAGGTGAGGGGAGCCGTGGCAGGCCCGGTGGTCCACACCTTGAATGTTTCGGACCCGGCTTGAAGGCCGGTCCGGCTCATCGGACTTCCATCGCGCTGTGATGCGGGAAGCGCGATCGGCATGGCACCGGCCGCCGGGACGGAGGCCAGGAACACGAACACCAGGGGAAATCGAATCATAGACGGCCTTTCTAACAAAAGATGGACGGGGATGATGGATGGATGGTTTTCATGTTACGGACCCGGTGGTGTGAGTCTATCCCGGGAAGCGGCCGCCAAACCACCTCGCAGACCGGATGCACGGATCATTCATTCCGGAGCCAGGCTTTCCCAGTCCCCGTGCGGCGCATGACAGCAAATCGGCTTGCTTGTTAAACGGAATTTTCCTGACATCGGGCCGATCCGGCACGTTTCACCATGCCAGCCGGCAAAACCACGAGAAAAACCAACCAACCCATTGCTTATCAACCCTTATGAGAATCAAAACCTTTCCAATTTTCATGGCGTTCCTCCTGATGGGGGTCGCCGATGCCATGGGTCCTTTGTCGGACGCCGTGAGAACCAAGTTCCAGCTCTCGGCCTTCATGGCCACGCTGATGCCGTTCTTCGTCTTCATCGCCTTCGCGATCTTCAGCGTGCCCGGCGGCGTGCTGGCCGCGCGCATCGGCAAGAAAAAGGTCCTTCTGCTAGGGCTCGGTCTCACCACGCTCGCTGTCGGAGTCCCCGCCCTGATGAATCCGACCTATCCGCTGCTGCTCGGGTGCATCTTCATTCTCGGGATCGGCACCACCTTCCTCCAGGTGGCGGGAAATCCCATCATGCGCGATGTCAGCGCCAAGGGTGACTACAGCCGCAACCTCGCCCTGGCCCAGGGATTCAAGGGCATCGGCAGCGCCGGTTCCGCCTTCCTGCCGACGGTCGTCGGCGGGGTGGGCTTTCTCGCCGC
>JALOTU010000254.1 GCA_025457725.1 Verrucomicrobiota bacterium | reverse complement strand
GCGTTTCATCGGCTTGGAGACCACCGGTATCTGGAGGCGGCGAAGCGGGGTGGGGACTTTCTGATTCTCGCCCAGCTGCCCGAGCCGCAGCCCGGCTGGGCGCAACAGTACAATTTTGACATGGAACCCGCCTGGGCCAGGGCCTTCGAGCCTCCCGCGGTCTGCACCAGTGAAAGCGCCACAGCCATGCGAACGTTGGTGGACCTGTTTGTGGAGACGGGGGATCCGAAGTATCTCGAGCCCATCCCGGCGTTTCTCGATTGGCTGAAGCGGTCGCAACTGGAACCCGGCCGGTGGGCGCGGCTCTATGAGCTGGAATCCAACAAACCCCTCTACGGCGACCGCGACGGGCTGATCCACTACACCCTGGCCGAAATCAGCGCCGAACGTCAGCGAGGCTACAGCTGGCAGGGCAGCTACGGGGTCTCCGCCGCCGTGGAATATTATGATGCGGTACGGAAGCAGGGGCGCGACGCCTTCCCGCCAAAGATGCCGGACAAAGCAAACCCGCGTTCCCCCTCCGCGTCGCGGGTCGCCCGGGTTCTTTCGCAACAGGATGCGCAAGGTCGCTGGCTGAACAACGGCTGGGTGGACATGCGCACGTTTGGGAACAATATGCGGCTGCTGGCCGCTGCACTCGAAGCCGGGAGCGCAACACAACGGCAGTGAGCCGTCATTTCCCGGCCTGCAACCACCCGGTCAGCGCGGGCACGTTTTCCTTGATGCTCGATGTCGCGAGATCGCAGACCCGCGAGGCGCCGCAGGCGTTCAGATGGGTGTCATCCTGGCGCCCGTCGGGAAGACTGGCGAATTCCCCGGGTTCAACCCACAGGTAGAGGTTGCGGGACAACTCCGGGCCCAGCCGCTGAACCAGCGTGGCGGTGCCGCGCTCCAGTTCCAGCAGCGGGACCTTCTGTTCCGCAGCCACCTGACGCGTCGCGACCACGTAATCGCCATGGGTGTCCTCCAGTTCACCCTGCGCGTTGAACTTCCGCCGCACAATCGACGTGGCCAGAATCGGGTGCCCGCCCCGTTCCCGTGTCTCATTGACATAGCGGGTGAGGTTGTCCTTGAACGAGCCGAACGGTTCCGTGAATCGCGCCGGGTCCCCGGCCTTCTCATCGTTGTGCCCGAACTGGATGATCACATAGTCCCCCGGCCGCAACCGATCCAGCACCGGCTGCCAACGGCCCTCGTCCCGGAAACTCTTGGAGCTGCGGCCGTTCCTCGCCAAGTTCACAATCCGGATCTCCGGCTTGAAATACAGCGGCAGCATTTGGCCCCAACCGCGCTCCGGCTGGGGGGGCAACAAGGGTTTGTCCGCCATCGTCGAGTCGCCAATCATGAAGATCACGGGAGGAGAAACGCTGTCGCCCCTGCCGGCTGCTTCGTGATGGGGCGCGGCGCAGCCGGCCCACCAGACCGCGAGCACCAGCGGGCCAAGCAAACGAGGCAGCCGGGACCTCATCGGGTTACTTCGGCTCATCGCCCCGCTCCATGCGCTTGAGGAACGGGGTGAACACATCGATGGGGATGGGCAGGAAGGTGGTGGTGTTGTGCTCGCTGGAGATCTCGCGCATGGTCTGCAGGAAGCGCAATTGCAACGCAATCGGTTCCTTGCTCATCATATGGGCCGCCTGAACCATTTTCTCGGCAGCCTGGAATTCGCCCTCGGAATTGATGATCTTGGCGCGGCGTTCGCGCTCGCTCTCGGCTTGTTTGGCCATCGCACGCTTCATGGTTTCCGGCAGCACCACGTCCTTGACCTCCACTGAGACCACCTTGATGCCCCATGGATCGGTCTGACGGTCGATGAGCTCCTGCAGTTGCTTGTTAATCACATCACGTTTCGAGAGCAGGCTGTCGAGCTCCGCCTGGCCGATGACGCTGCGCAGGGATGTCTGGGAGATCAACGTGGTGGCTTTCCAGAAATTCTCCACCTTGATTACCGCCTCAACCGGATCCACCACCCGGAAATACACCACAGCATCCACGGTCACCGGCACGTTGTCGCTCGTCATCATTTCCTGTTTGGCGACGTCGATGGTCACCACCCGCAGATCCATCTTCACCATCCGGTCCACCACGGGGATCAGGAGGATGAGCCCGGGGCCCTTGGCGCCGTACAGTTTGCCCAGCCGAAAAATGACGCCGCGCTCGTACTCGCGCAACACGCGAACCATCTGCGGCAGCAGAAACGCGCCGAGAATGAAGACGGGGATGATCCAGGCGCTCAGGGACATGAGTCGGGCAATAAGTTCAGGCATAACGGGTTCCTTGGTTCAGTGTTTTGGTTTTACTTTCAACGTCAATCGTTGCACAGCGACGATCTCGACCGGTTGTCCCGCCTCAATGGGCACGTCGCTGAGGGCATTCCAGTACTCACCCTCGATGAACACCCGGCCTTTCTGCGAATCAATTGCCTCCTCCGCCCGCGTGATCTTGCCGATCAGGGTCTCGCGGCCAACCCGCACCGGCAGGAATTGCGCGCGCAGGCCCTTGCCCACCACAAAGATGAAGAAAGCCGACGTCAGGAGGACGCCGGGGATGATGTAGGCCAGTGACAGCTTGAATCCGGGCACGCCGGTATTGAACAGCATCAGCACGCCGAGCGCAAAGGAGATGATGCCGCCGACCGTCAGCACGCCGTGCGTGGGCGCAAACACATCCACGATGAACAACACGATGGCCAGTCCGATGAAAGCGAACCCGGCAATGTTCACCGGCAAGATGGCCGACATATAGAGCACGAGAATCAGGGCGATCGCCCCGGCCACACCCGGGATGATCGCGCCGGGATTGCTCAGCTCCCCCAGGATGCCGTAGATCGCCACCAGCATGAGAATGAACATCACCTCCGGCCGCCAAAGCAGCTGAAAAACCCTCTCGCGGGCAATCATCGGGATCTCCACCACCTCCGCCCCCGCCGTCCGCATCGCTTGTTCGTTCACGACGCGACCGTCCATCTGAACCAGCAAATCGGCGACATCCTTGGCGATGAGATCGATCACATTCATCTCCAGCGCCTTCTCGGCGGTGATGGACGCGCTTTCGATGACGCTCGCCCGGGCCCATTCCACATTGCGCCCCCGCTTTTGCGCAATGCTCTCGATCCAACTGGATGCATAGTTCGCCAGCTTTTCCTTCATCACCTCATCCGGCTTTTCTTCGCCGCCGGTCACCCCCCCGCCCCCGATGGACACCGGATGGGCGGCGCCGATGCTGGTGTTGGGCGCCATGGCGGCGATGTCCGCGGCAATGGTGATGAAGCAGCCGGCGCTGCCGGCGTTCGCCCCCTCCGGCGCCACGTAAACCACCGTGGGCACTTTGGCGGCGTAAAAGGATTGGACAATGTCCTTGGTGGAGTCGAGCAGGCCGCCGGGCGTGTCCAGCTGGATGATCAGACAGGCGTCGGCACGGTCGGTGGACACCTGGATGGCGCGTTGGATGTAACTGGCGGTGGCGGGGCCAATGGCGCCGTCAACATGAATGAGCCCCACCTGGCCTTCCGCGCCGTGACTGATGGAGGAGGCGAGGATCCAGAACCCGACGATGGCAATTAATGTGCGCCGCATAAGCTTCCCTCGATGGCTAACCATAACAGTTTGGCGGCGATGCGCAAAATCAAATGGCGGACAACATTCCCCTGCGGTCAGGGAAGCGAAATCCCGGCGGTCGAGCCGCCGGCCTCCCTCAATCAACCGTAGCGCTGAAGCAGATGGAATCCTGGGGAAGGGTCTGGAACCGGGACTCCTGCTCACTCCGCTTCGCCTTGCGGGAGCACAGGACCTATTGCAGCGATTCAAAAATCGCTTCCGCGGCCGCCCGGGGATTGTCCGCCCCGTAGATCGGCCGCCCGATAACCAGCCAGTTGGCCCCCGCCGCCAGTGCTTCGCGGGGATCAAGCGTTCGCTTCTGGTCGTCGGCCGGACTGGAGGACAATCGGATGCCCGGCGTGACCAACTGCATGCTGCGCGGGAGCGTTTGCCGCAGTTCGGCGACTTCCAGTGGCGAGCAAACCAGTCCGCGCAACCCGGCGGTGTTGGCCATGTTCGCCAGGCGCCGCACCTGACGCCCGACGTTGGGATCCAGCCCGATGCCGCTGAGCGCATTGCTGTCGAGACTGGTGAGGACGGTCACCCCCAGGACCATCGGCGGGGATTTGCCGATTTCGTAGGCTGTCTCCTCGGCGGCCTTCTCGGCAGCCTGAAGCATTTCCAGGCCTCCGCTGGCGTGCACAGTGAGCATCTGCACATCAAGCCGCACGGCGGCCGCCACGGCTTTGGCCACCGTGTTCGGGATGTCGTGGAACTTGAGATCCAGGAACACGTTCACCCCGGTGCCCCGAATCTGCCGCACCATATCGGGTCCGGCGGCGGTGAAGAGTTCCATGCCGATCTTGAACGCCCCCACAGCCGGCGCCACCTGTTGCGCCAGTTGCAAGGCCCGCTCGGCGGTCGGCACGTCCAACGCGGCAATGATTGGATTGCGCATGGCACTACTATTCCGCGACCGGACCGGAAGTGAAAGCCAAAGCTTTGAGAATC
>JALOTU010000253.1 GCA_025457725.1 Verrucomicrobiota bacterium | reverse complement strand
CACGCCACGACAACCCGGGGACGTCCGTTTCTGCGGCAAACGAACGCTGTTTTTGGTCGGAGGTTCCTGCGCCCACGGAGGATGGCGCGGCCCGGCACAACTGGAGCGTAGAGGTTTTTGTCCGCGCCCCGAAACCCGGTTCAAAGAGACTGGCTCCGGGATCTATTGAGATGCGCCCAGTGGCCTGCGGAAGCGGCTGAGGATCACCCCCAGCACCATGGCCACGCCCAGGGCGCAGACAATCGCGGCGCCGGTTGGCAGGTCGAGCTGATAGGAGGCGTAGAGTCCGCCCACGCTGGCCGCCGTGGCGACCGTCCAGCCCACCGCCATGCCGCCCGCCAGGGTGGCGGCCAGGTAATTCCCGCAGACGGCCGGCACGATCAGGTAGGAGAACACGAGCAGGACACCGCCCACCTGCACGAAGCTGGTCACCACCAATCCGAACAGCGCATAAAACAGAAAATCCCACCAGCGCTGCGCCCAGAGCGTTCCAAAGGATTGATCCGTGCCGAAGGACAGCGCGATGAAGCGGCGGCGGAAGATGAAGTGAACGATGCCGATCAGGAGAAAGAGTACGGCCGTCCGCCAGATTTCCATCCATGACACCGTCAGCAGATCGCCCACGAGCGTCTTCTGGAGTTCCTCCTTGCCATGCGGACTGTGGCTCAGCAGGAGGATGCCGGCGGCAGCGGCGACCACATACACGATGCCGATGATCGCCTCCTGCGGAACCCGCCCGCCCCTGCCCTGGCGGGTGAAGGTGAAGATGATGGCGCCGGCCAGGGTGAAACCCAGCGACCAGAAATAGTTGTGCGGATCGTCCGGCTCGTGGCCCAGCACCAGGCAGACGCAGGTGCCCAGCGTGGCCACCTGCGCCAGGGCGAGATCCACAAAGATCACGCCCCGCCTCACAATATGCAGGCCGTAATAGACCAGGATTCCGGGCAGAACGAGGCAGGCGACCAGGGGCCGCAACATGATTTCAAAGGCTTCGTGCATGGGATGCTCTCAGTTCGGTCCGGAGCCCCCCCCGAGCGCCTTCGCCAGGGAATTCACGAGATAATCCATCATCTCGAGATACGTCTTTCCCGAACCCTTGACCCCTCCGGGAAACTGCGTCACGTCCAGCACCACCGCCCCGGTGGCGTCAGCGACAGTCTCGGCGGTTTTCCGGCTCAGATAGGGATCCAGAAAGATCACCTTGGTATCCTCCCGTTTCATGCGGCTGATGACGTCGGCCAGATGAGCGGGCGAAGGCGGAATGCCGGGTTTGGGTTCCAGAAAGATGTCCATCTTGAAATCGAACCTTTTGGCGAAGTAAGGCCAGGAGTTGTGATAGGCGGCCAGGGAATCGCCCCGGAAAGGCGCCAGCGTCTTCTGCCACTGCACCATCCGGGTGTCCAGATCGGCGATGAACTGCTTCAGGTTGGCCTGATACACCCCGGCGTGCGCGGCATCGAGCTGCTCGAAGACCGACGCGAGATGTTGTGCCACCACCCGGGCGTTGACCGGGTCCACCAGGTAATGCGGGTTGCCGGCGGCGTGAACGTCGCCCTGGGATCGATCGAGCGTGGCGGGCACCTCCAGCATCACCACACCCTCATTGCAACGCACGTTGCCCGGCGCGCCGTTGGCAACTTTCGAGTTCCGGGAACCGTTGAGCAGCGGCGGCAGCCAGCCGGCCTCCAGTTCCGCCCCGCCGTGAAGCAGCACGTCCGCGCGGTTGATCTTGGCGACAAAGCTGGGCTTGGCATCCACGAAGTGCGGATCCTCGGTGGGGCGGGCCAGGGTGGTGAGATTGATTGCATCGCCCCCGATCACTTCCGCCAGGGAGGCGATGTCCGGGGTGGTGGCCACCACGTTGAGTTTGGCCTGCACGCCAACGGCGGTCAGCACCAGCAGGATCAGGGTTGTCATTGTTGTCTTCATGTCATGCATTCCTTTCGATTCCGTGCCGGTTTCAGAACCTGTGCGCGGCGTGCGAGCCGAGCAGGAACTCAAACTGCAGCCACACCGAGTTGGCCGTGCCGTAGATGCTCTGGTCGTCGTAGTTGTATTGCAGCCGGATCTTGGAATACTCGCTGGGATACCAGGTCAGGTTGGGGGAAAGGCGCCAGCGATCATTGCGCAGCGGATCGCTGCCCAGCGGGCTTCCGTCCGGTTCAAGCGACAGATTCCGCTGCTCATAATCCGCCTCCCGTTCCTGCACCCAGTCGAACCGCAGTCCAACCGTCCAGCCCTTCCGAAACCCATAGACCAACTGCGTGTAGAATCCGTAGTCGCTGAGCGTCTCGGACGCCAGCACGGCGGGGTCGCCGGTGTCCAGGTCGTAAATGGGATCCGGCTGGCCGGCCCAATCGAACGCGCCCACGCCGGTGTTGCGCCACATGCCCTCGGTCTGCCAGGCAACGAAGGGAAACCCGCCGTGATGACGCGATGATTTCCACTTCACGGTGAGGTCCGCACCGTAAATCTCGGTGCGCGTGTCTCCGCTGTCCTCCGCACCGATGTCGTTGGGCCCGAGCGCGGCCGAGGCTCCGAGCAACAGGGTGATTTCGTCGGAAAGATCAAACGAGGTGGCCACCCGGGGGGTGATCAGCATGTCGGCGAAGGATTCCACCCCGCGATCGTTGTCGAAATTCCGATAGGAAAAGGGTGTATCCACCGTGCTCAACCCCTGATGCCCCTCGCCGCTGCGGAAGCTGGCCGCCGTTTCCCCCTGGCTGTCCTGCACGCCGAACAGCAGTTCGAGATAAAAGGGCGTTGGCGCCAGCCAGGACAGGTAAGCGCCGGGATTGCGCAGTCCATCCGGCCCCATGAACCGGCCGTTGATCAGCTGGACATCGACAAAGTCCCACGTGTGCAGGTGTGTGGGATTCTGCCGTCCAAACTGGCTGTACATCTGGCCGATTCGGAACTGAAGGCTGGCCGGGAGGGACACGGTTTCCATCCACCCCTCCTCCATCTCGAAGAACGATTCCCCCTCGGCATCGATCGAGAAGTTCAACGCCACCAACGCCCGGAAATACGGATCCACCGCACCGCTGAACGTGGTTTCGATGCCCTGGATGGTGAAGCCGTTCTGGTTGGGATCATGCCCGCCCAGCTCCGTCCCGCCCTGGATGTCATCCGAGGTCGATCCCCCGACGGCAAACGTCCCCACCACACCCACCTCCATCCAGGCTTTGGAGTTGCCCACGCGAATGGGATCGGCGGGAGACCAACCCTTGGGTTCCATGGCGGAAGCCTCGGCGGGTTGGGCCACCGGCTCGACCGTGGCCACCGACGTGGGCGGGGGCGTGCCGTCCGCGCCGGTTTCGAGCGATTCGATGCGGCGGCTGATGGCCTCGACAGCCGCTTGATGTTGTTGCACGGCCTGCTCGAACGCCTGGTTCGCCTGCCGCAATTGTTCCTTCAGTTCTTCCACCTCGCGGGTTTCCTCCGCCGAGCCCGCCCCAAAGGCCAACGACGGCATCGCCGCCAGCAGACAAATCATAATTCCTCGGCACATGATATCCTTTCGCCGGTGACGACCGGCCTGATTGCTGAATGAGGAGTTCCGGAAACAAAAAGACCTCAGGCGTCCTGCGGCCGGAACTCCTTGCAACTCCGTCAGGAACCTGCTGGCGAGAACAACGGAAGGAACGTGGGAGGGGGGCGGGCGGATTGGGGATGTGAAAGGCATCGGGTCGGCGGCGCTTTGTGAGTCCACGCGGCTGTCGCCGGTGCCGGCTCCCCGGAAAGCGCGATCTCCTGCGGATTCGAGGCCGGCTCAAAGGTAGCGCCCGCGAATTCCGTGATGGGGCACTGATGATGGGGCGACGCGGCGTCCGGGTGCAGATCACGATGCCACTGCGGTGCGCCGGCCAGGACATGATTCACGGCCCAAACACAGAGCAACACAGCCACCAGGGCGGCAACCCGCGTCGGGCGCCTGGCAGGACCATGAGATTCAGCCTTCACCCGGGCTCCTTTAAGCGAAAGGCGCTCCAAAGAGCAAGACATTGCTGGAATCACCGGCGATCCTGACCAGTTACGCGGGTGCCAACTCGCGGACGTGGCTGACGTCTCGGTTTCCGACCGGACGCAGTCCTGAAGATTCGATGGTTGTCACGGTCAGGGGCTTCGTGCTGCTGCTCAAAGCGGGCGACGAGATCCAGGATTGCCGCAGGTGCGCTCATGGTGTGCTGAGGCGAGGGTCAACGCCGCCAACTGGGGATGGGACGGCGGCACGTTCGGGTGACAACACAGCGCCCGCCGCTCCAGCGCCGTTGGGGCCGTTTAACCAAGACGGCAGCCGCAATCTCGCTTCGGTAGGGTTGCGCCGACGCAACGGCGCCCCGCCCTGTTGATCGGAGGCCCCTGCGCCCCCGGAGGATGGCGCGGTCCGCAAAGACCGGAGCGCGGGACGTCCCGGCCCGCAGCACGCCACGACAACCCGGGAGACGTCCGCTTCTCCGGCAGACGCACGCTGTTGTTGATCGGCTTGCTTCTACTTAAGCTGCTCCAGAGGCCGGTCCCTATTTCGGAAACAGGAACTGCACCTGGAACCGCA
>JALOTU010000252.1 GCA_025457725.1 Verrucomicrobiota bacterium | reverse complement strand
TGGACCGCTTCGGATCGGGTTATTCCATGTGCTTGACGTCCGGATGCTCATCCAGCACCAGCACCCCGTGTCCGGTGAGTTCATGGCTGCCCACGACCGTGGAGCCGGTGAGGAAGTCGTGCATGGGTTTGTAGAACTGGACTCTCACGGAGCTGTGCTGATGATTCAGGAGGAAGTTGAGGTTGGCCCCCTCCTTTTGGCGCATGCAGACCTCGATGTTCTCCGGCACCTTGAGCAGCGGAACGATGCCGCACAACTGCCGGATCCAGGTTACCAGATCGAAATAGAAATGCTGGTGGCTCTGGGTTCCCAGGTAGATGGCCTTGCCCAGGCCAAACGTGTTAATGGTCATGGCCGGGCGGCCCGCATAGAAGTCCTTGGCATAGGTGGCCAACACCTGACATTCCTTGCCGGGCTGGATCAGGTCGCACCAGATGCGTGCCGGGTGCAGGTGTGTGGTGGGAAAGGCCCCTTTGAACGTGAGGTGGTTTTCCTGGCCCACCGGAAGCGCGTCGAATTCAAGCACCTCCAGCCCAAAAAGATCGGTCAGGTTGTTTGGATAGCCGGTCACCGGGGCCAGATGATTGGCGTCGACCAGGCCGGTGTTGAAGGTGGCCAGCAGCGTGCCTCCATTTTGAACGTAGAGCTTCAGGTGGTCGGCCTCGCCGGCGGAAAGGAGGTGCAGAGACGGGGCGATGACCAATCGATACTGGGAAAGATCATCGGCCGGCCGCGCGAAATCGACCAGAATGTTTCGATCATGCAGCGCGTTGTAAAAGAGCTGGATGTGTTCGCGCAGGTTGAAGTGCTTGTTGGGCTGCAGCGGATATTGCAGCGACCATTCGTTTTCGTGCGTGAACAGGATGCAAACCTCGGGCACAACCTTGGTATCCTTGAGGGCCGGGGCGAGGATCTTGAGTTCCTCCCCGATCTGGGAGATTTCAGCGTAAACCCGGCTGTCCTCGTGCGCCGAATGGGGCAGCACCGCCCCGTGGAACTGCTCGCTGCCGAAGCGCGGCTGGCGCCAGCGGAAATAGAGCACCGCCTCGGCGCCCCGCGAGATCAACTGGTAGGTGAACATGCGCAACACGCCGGGGCGAACGAGTGAATTGACGTCCTGCCAGTTGACGTTGCCCGCCTTTTGTTCCATCACCCAGAACCCCTCCCCGCCTCCCGGGGTCCGCGCCCCCTCCTTTTTCAGGGACCGCAGCATGTCAATCTCGCAGGCCAGCGTGGAGGACTTGGCCTTGATGGCGGCCGTGCTTTCAATGGACACGAAGTCAAGCACCTCCGCCAGATCGAAGTGATCGAACCGATGGATGAGCGGTCGCAGGTTGGTGGTCAGCAGAATGTCGGGGGTGATCTCTCGCAGCAGGTCGGCCTGCATGCGCACGTATTGAACGATGGTGTCGCTGCAAAACCGTCGCCAGTCGAGCATCAGGGCGGGGTTGTGCACCGTGGGGGCATGCATGGGCATGGGCACCTCGCCCCAACTGTTCACCGTCTGACCCCAGTGGCGCAGGCCCATCCGCTGGTTGAGCTTCTCAACGGTCTCGTACTTGGCCTCCAGCCAGAGATGCCAGTCCCGACGGGTATCCTCGTTGAAGGATTCCTCGGTGAAGTTGCCGCCCAGCCCGTTGTCAATTTGCCAGGCGATGAGTTGCTGGTGTTTGCCCAGCGCCCCGGCCAGGTTCTCAACGATGCGTTTGGAATAGTCCCAGTAGACGTCGCTGTTCAGGCAGGCCGCCCGCCTGGTTCCCTCGTGCAGCACCAATCCCCGCGCGTCGACGGGCAGAATCTCAGGATGCGCCCGGGCCAGCCAGATGGGAGGCGCCGCGGTGGGCGTGCACAGCACCACCTTGATCCCGGCCCTGCCCATGAGATCCATCAGTCGCTTGAGCCAGTCGAAATCGTACTTGCCCTCCTGCGGTTCACACAGACCCCAGACGAATTCTCCCACACGCACCACGTTGATGCCCGCCTTGAGCATCATCTCGATGTCCTTCTCCCACTGCTGTTCCGGCTGTTCCACGGAACCGGCGTAGGGATAGACCCATTGTTCTGGATGATAATCGACGCCGAAGTACATAGGATCCTTTCTGCGGAATGTATGGGGAGCCTAGGCCCAAGCCCCCCGCTCCTGCAACGGAAAAAGCCGCCCATCCGCAAACGCACCCGTCCTGGCTCATCGATGCTTGGCAACCAAATCAGGAATCAAACTTTGAGATGGCGTCCCCGCCGGCTTTTCCTAAACTTCGCACATGGCGGAAATTGTAACATTCGTGACGCGTGGAGCCGCTTCCATTACCCCGGCGGTTCTGCAGACGGTCGTCCGTCACCTGCCCCAATGGCGGCTGGAGTTCAGCCAGATCAACGAGCCCAAGTATCCCCATCTGGTGGACCAGCTGGAGTTGTTGGCAAACGCGGTGGAGGATGCCGTGGACGGCAGCTACAAGGATCTCCCTTACTACGCCATTGCCCAGGCCACCTTCGCGCTGATCTACGCCCACAAGCGCATTGGCATCATTCCCGACGGCATTCTGGACCTTGGTCGGGCGGATGATTCCAGCGTGGTCCGCGCGGTCTTGATCCAGCACGAACGGGCGTTTGCCATTTACGCCGGCAAACAGAGCATCGACTGGACAAATATCACCAGCCAGCCCTGACGCCTAGGTCAGCCTCATGGGCATGACCACATAGAGGAAGGGGCCGTTGATCTTGATCACCCCGGGGCTGAGCTCGTCGATCAATTCCATGTAAACCTCATCCTCGGTCAACATGTTGAGGGGATCTATCAGGTATTTGGGATTGAAAGCAACGGAGATGTCGGGCCCCTTGTAGTTGATGGCGAGACTCTCGCGCGCCTCGCCGACTTCGGGAGAATTTGCGGTGATGGCCAGATTGTTCTTCGTGAAGGCCATTTTCACCGAATTGGCCTTGTCGCTGGTCATGATATCCGCCCGTTTCAGGGCGTGGAAAAGTTCCTCCCGCACCAGGGCGACTCGTTCCTTGGCTTCACCGGGAATCACCTGCCGGTAATTTGGGTAATTTCCCTCAATCAGCTTGGTCACCACCACCACCGGAAATCCCTTCTCCGCCCGCAATTCGAAGGAGGCCTGATTGTCACTGTATTTAATCTCCAGATCGCCGCTTTCCTGGAGCAGCCGGTTCAACTCATTAACAGCCTTGGCTGGTACAATAAACTCTCCCTCGCTCTTGTCGGAAATATCCACCTCCTCGTCCACCATGGCCAAACGCCGCCCGTCCGTGGCCACCATGGTCAACTTGTGATCCTTGAGGCTGAAGAAAATGCCGTTCAAGACGTATCGCGACTCATCCGTGGAGATGGCATAGGAGGTCTTCCGCATCATGGTCCGCACGGATTCCTGCTTCAGCACGACCTTCTTGTCCTCCTTGAATTTCGGCGGCGGCGGGAATTCCTCGGCACTGAGACCGTTGATTTTGAAGAAGGAGGGCCCACAACGGACACTGCAGCAGTTTTTGTCATCCACTTCCATGTCCACCTCACTGTTAGCCAGTTCCCTGACAATTCCGAACAATCGTTTCACCGGGATGGTCGTCTGCCCCGGCTTGCGAACCTGGGCCTCCACGGAACAGGTGACGGTGACATCAAGGTCCGTGGCGGTGAGTTCTAGTCTTCCTTCCTGGGCACGCATGAGGACGTTGGAAAGAATCGGCAGCGTGGTCCGGGTGCTGACGACGTTTTGAACGGCCTGCAGGCCGTTGATCAACGCGTCCTTGGCTATGGTTAGGTTCATGGGTGTAATAGTAATGGTACCCTAAGTACTCCAACGTCTTATTAATATGGGCTGTGAATAAGGCAAACAAGTTGGGGTGTCAAGAATCACGGCCTGTTCCAGGGCCTTTGCCGATGTGAACAACTGACGAAGCAGAAGCGCAAATCTGTCCAAGGTCGGAGTTGTTACACCTGTTCACAGTCTATTAGAAGGTAGTCCGAAGGTTATCGTCCACTTGTTGATCGACTGATAACCTCGGGTAGAACGGAAATCACTTGATCCACCTCTTCCCTTGTCGTGCCTCGACCCAGGGAGAAACGAACCAGGGAGGCAGTTGTTTCAAGACCAGCATTCAGGGCGCGAATGACATGAGAGGGTTCCAGAGAGCCGGCAGCGCATGCCGAACCGCTGGAGGCGCAGATTCCTTCCAAATCAAGGTTGGCCAGCAGAGTGATTCCATCCACACCTTCTACAGCCGCTGCCACCGTGTTGCAGAGGCGGTTCGTCGTCGGACTGACCAAGTGACACTTGGGGAGGGACTGCCAGGCAGCATCCAATGAGCGGCTCAGCGGTTCCAGATAGGCCCGGTCAAAGATGGGGGTGGGGATGAAAAGCTCGCTTGCGGAAACTAAACCGGCGATGGCAGGGAGGTTCTCTGTTCCGGCCCGACGCTCGTTTTCGTGCGATCCGCCTAGAACAATCGCATGGGGCTGGAGGGGAGATCGAATATAAAGCGCACCAGCCCCCTTGGGACCGTGGAACTTGTGGGCACAAATGGAAACAAGGTCGGCGCAAAAGACACCGATATCGTTAACGCTCTCCTTTCCGAACCATTGTACGGCGTCTGTGTGGAA
>JALOTU010000251.1 GCA_025457725.1 Verrucomicrobiota bacterium | reverse complement strand
CCCCATCTCCGCCGTGGTGATCGCCGAGGAAATCGTGCGGCTGAACCAACGCATCGGCGTCACTTCCCTCGTCGTGACCCATGAACGGGAACTGGCCTTTGGCATCGCGGATCGCATTGCGGTATTGACCTCCGGCGCGATTGTCGCCATTGGCACGCCTGCCGAGATTCGCAGGAGCACCGTTCCGGAAGTCACGGGCTTCCTGAGCGCGGATTTTAACCTGGTCACCCAAAAGGAAATAGTATGAGAAACACTCTGGAAACACGCGTCGGCCTCTTTGTCGCCCTCATTGCCCTGGCCGCCGTCCTGATCGTGGAGATCCTCGGCGGCATCGACCGCTTCGGCAGCGGCCTGCGGGTCCAGGCCAATTTCAAAACCGTGCGGGAACTCAAAGTGGGCGACCGCGTCAAAATGGCCGGCGTCGAGGTCGGACGGGTCGAGACCATCCAGCTCACCAACAACGCGGTGCGCGTCAGCATGAAGCTGAATCGGGATGCGGTGGTGAAGACCGACAGCATTGCCTCCATCCAGTTCGCGGGGTTGTTGGGTCAGAATTTCGTGGACCTCAGCTTCGGCACGCCGGGTTCGCCCCAGGCGGACAACGCCACCATCCTGGTGACCGAGGAGCAACCCGACCTCAGCGTCATCATGCGAAAGCTGGATAACGTGGCCACCGGTGTGGAGAACCTGACGCGGAGCTTCACCGGCGACGAGATCGGCAACCTGATCGGCCCGCTGACGGACTTCTTCAAACAGAACAGCGAGCCGCTCAGCAAAACCATCGCCCACATCTCGGATATTACGGGAACCATTTCCTCGGGCCAGGGGACGTTCGGAAAGCTGATCTACGACGACGCCCTTCATCGCTCGGCCACCGTGACCCTGACGAATCTCCAGCAGGCCGTGGGCGATGTTCAACTGACCCTGGCGGATGCGCACGCGATCATGGTTGACGTAAAGGCGGGCCAGGGCACCATCGGCAAGCTGCTCTACGATGATGCGCTTTACACGGAGACCACCGCCTCCATGACGAACCTCAAGGAAATCCTGCAGAAGATCAACCAGGGCGACGGTTCGGTCGGAATGCTGGTCAACGATGAGGAGTTCTACCGGAACGCGAAACTGACGTTGCAGAAGATGGAGAAATCCGTGGAAAGCCTAGAAGACACCGGGCCCCTGAGCGTCCTGGGCATGGCGATTGGCACGTTGTTCTGATCCGCAACGCCGTTTGCCCGCCTCGCCCGCCGGGGAATGGATTCCGTGGGCGGCGGTTCAGTCGGATACCGGCACCCCGTTGGAGCGGGGCTGGGGCGCGGGGGACGGACCGGGTTCGTGACGCTCCCGTTCCGGGTTGCGCGAAGGGCGGCGCTGCTTCATCAGCTCCTCGAAGGTCACCCGCTGAGCGGGGGTTAGCAGGTCGCGGATCCTGTCCTGGGCAGCCTTCACCTCGGCCCGCATCTGGGGGGACACCTGCTCCCAAATCTCGCGGGTCCGGGTCTGGCTCTCCTTAACGACGAGTTCAATCTGCTCAATCTGTTCCGGGGTGAGCTCCAACTCCTCCCGGGCCCGGGTGATGAATTCCATCCGGAGCACTTTTTCGGGTCTGAACCCCTGGCCCATGCGGTTGGTGGAGGAATGCCGCCAAGACTCGCCGGCAGGTTGGGAGTGGGTTCGCCGGGCCACCACCCCTCCGGTGATCACACCTGCGCCGAAGATCACCAAGGTGACCAGAATGACCTTCCAGATATTCACCAGGAAAGTTCGTTCTCAAAGGAGACGGAGGCCAGCAACGTGGTTTCCAGATCGGATCCCAGGTTCGCCACAGGCGCAGGGGCGCTCTCGCCGGGACCCGGACTGGTTCTTGTCCAGACAAAGAAGAGAACCATGATGGCCACACAAGGCAGCGCCGCCCGCCAAAGCGCCGTGACCCAAAGTGTCAATGGATCCATGGCGGTTTGCGTCGGCAGACAAGCCAGGACACGCTTCTCAAAGGCATAGGGCACCCGATCAGAAGGCGGGTGGGCTCGGGCCGCAGCCAACAGTTTTTCTTGCAGCAGCTTATGGTTCATCTTCTTACCTCAATACAGTGGTAGACGCCGGGGCAGTCAGTTGGGTTACAGATACTTATCACGAGCCAGCTTGGCCAGGATTCCTTTCATTTTCGCGCGGGCACGGAAGGCTCGGACCTTGACCAAAGTGGGCGACCACCCGGTGAGTCGCGAGATTTCCTTCACGGAACGTTCCTCGATTTCCAGCAGCGTGATGACCAAGCGGGCGTCCGGACTCAGTTCGTCCAGAATACGCTGGACCAGCTGGCGGGCGGCATCCGCGTCCTCGGGCGCCTCCGCCGGTGCGGCCACGAAGCGATCCAGCCACTCGTTCTCCGCCTCCGTCAGTTCGGTGAAACTGGATTCCCGGTTGCGCTGATGGCGGCGCAGGAAGTCGTAGCAGGTGCGCACAGCCAGGCGCATGAGCCAGTGTTCGAAGGGGGCTTCGCCCCGGAAACCCGCCAGACGCTGATAGGCCTTTGACCAGATCTCCTGCACCACATCCTCGACCTCATCCTCGCGCCGCGCATAGCGCCGCGCCATGGCAAAGATGCGCGGCGAATACTTTTGAACCAGCGGCTCGAAGCTGGCGGTGTCGCCTGCAAGCACAGCCGCAATCCGATCCTCGTCAGCCGGTTCCATGAGGACTCACGCTGTCACAAGCCACAAGCGTCGCCAAAACGAAACCTGTGGAGACGGCAGGCAATCGCCGGCATCCATCGCCGCCGGGCCATTTCCTGGGGAGTCAATGGGTGGCTGCATGGACGATCGCCGCCTTCTGGCTGTCGGTGAGCGGTGGACGAATCTTCTGGATGGCCCGGGCCCGATAAACCGTGATCTCCGCCTCAATTTCAGCAGCCTCACGCGCCAGGCGGCGCAGCTCCTCCTCGTCCAGGCTGGTTTGCAGGGCGCTGCCCAGCGCGCGCGACCGCGCTTCGGCCAGCTGCTGCTCGAGCAGCCCGAGCGTTGCCGCCTGTTCGGCAAACGCCGCCCGGGCCGATCCCTCCTGCCCCGGAGACCCATACTTGAGCTTGGGCAGAACGACGGAGAGCTGGTCCTCCAGGGATGCGTAGCGCTCAAAATGGCGGGAGAACTCATCCATCAGGTGGATGATCTGTTGGGATTTCTCGCTGAACTGGTTGAGGTACTTCTCACTCAACTCAGGCTTCATCCGGATCATGTCGCAGCCGGCCACCAGAATGGTGAGGCTGCCCCGGATGTCGTGGCGCATCTTCGAGAGGCGCTCGCTGAGCGAACCGTATCCACCGGAGGAGAGCAAATCGTTGTCTTCATGCGAAGCCATCGGGAACCATTCTCCTACCGCTTTTGCTTTTGCAAGCCTCTTTGCTGTTGCGAGGAGAAAGGCTGGGGGCCAATCGGACCAGGAGGCAAGGGTCGAGGTTCAGAATCCCTCCCTTCATCCCCTCACCGCCAGCTGATCGACCCGGAGGCGGCACCTGGCGACAAGGGTGGTGGCCGGACGCCTTCGCAGTGCGCCCGGAAGCGCGTGCTTCCGGGCGCCACAGGGAGGGTCATCCCACTGGCACCTCACCCGCTCACGGCGATTTTACGTGGCTTCACCCTTTCGGACTTGGGCAGTGTCAGGATGAGCAGGCCCTGGTTCATGCTCGCCTTGATGCCGGCTCCGTCGATGCTGGGGTCGACTTCGAAGACCCGCCTGAAATCAGCCTGCCGCTGTTCCTTGATCCATGCCTCGCCGGGCGCCGGGGACTGGGTCCGATGCCCCACGAGCGTGAGTTCCGTCCCCTCTAACGTGATCTCCAGCGAATCCTTGTTCACGCCGGGCATCTCGGCTTCCAGGATGTACGCGTCCTTTTCCTCGCGGATATTGACCGGAGGCAGGACGTATTCCACACGCCGGGAAGTCTGTTCCGGATTCTTTCTTTCATAGGTGGTATTCATGATCATTTTGTCCTTTCGATGGGTGTTCGGTAATTTTCGGGCCTCAGCCAGCGTTCACGTTGATCTGCTTGGGTTTGGCTTCCTCGGCCTTCGGCAGTGTGATCGTCAGGATTCCATCACGGTATTCAGCTTTCACCTTGTCCCCCACTACAGAAGCGGGCAGATCCACAGCGCGCTGAAACCTCCCGAAGTAACGCTCCGAACGATACAATCCGCCCTCCTCGGATTTAGCCTCCTCCTTCCGCTCACCGGAGATCGTAAGCGTGCCCTCATGCAAGGACACCTCGATGTCCTCCTTCTTCATCCCGGGCACTTCCGCCTGGACGGTGAAATGATCTTTGTCCTCGTACACATCCAGCGCCGGAGTCCAGCCACTCATCCAAGGCGAGGTCTGCGTCAATCCAGCCAACGGAACTTCGAAGAGCCGGTCGATTTCGTCCCGAAGATCGGTCAGCCGACTAATCCCGGACCAATTAGCCGCCACTGGGCTTTGCCATCGTGTTAGTTTCATGTCGTATGTCCTTTCTTGTTGGTTGTTTTTAACCCTGTAAACTTCTTCAGCTTCTGAAATGCCACACAACCAGAATAATCGCAATACACTGCACATAAACAACATACCAACACACAAAGCCACCCACCGCTCGACTGGAAT
>JALOTU010000250.1 GCA_025457725.1 Verrucomicrobiota bacterium | reverse complement strand
CGAGAGATAGACCGCGTCCCCGTGTTCGCTGAGCGCGAAGGCGGATCCAAAATGATCGTGCTCGGTGAACACCAGGTAGCCGTTGGCGGGGATCTGCGTTCCGCCGGGAATGGCATACTTCTTCAGGTTCCCCCGGCTGTCGCTGAGGAACCATCCGCCAATGTTGATGGCGCTGCCGGTGGTGTTGTGCAACTCGATCCAGTCGCCCGGATTGTCCGTGTCCTGATGGGAAAGAACCTCATTGATCACCAGCGATCCCTGGGGATAGGCGGGCGCGGGATTCGCCTGGCCGGGGGAGCCGTCCGGCGACGAGGAGGGCCGCCACGCCTGCTTGCTGTCCCAGGTGGCGGGGTCGCTCCGCGGATCGTTCAGCACCAGGGCGAAGCCCTCACCATCCGTGGCCGGATACCAGTCATCCTCGTAATCGAAGGAAACAAGCGGAAGCATGTTTGTCGTGGCATAGCCCAGTTTCAGCCTCTCATTGCCGTTGCTCAATCGCCCGGCATAGCTGCCCAGCACATTGCGGCTGGCCCAGTCGGCATACCGCGCCTTGAACGCGGCAAGGTTCCGGACCACCACCCCGTAGCCCCCTGCCGCAAGGGTCGAGGCGTTTCCATAGGTGAAATCAAAGTCCACCCCGTCAAGAAACCGGACCCCGACCAGGCTGCAGGCCGAACCGCCGGTGTTGTGGATTTCGATGAACTCGAAATCCGACGTCGTATAGGCGAGTTCGGCCGCCCCGGACGGCGGTCGCGGATGGTACATGATTTCCGTGATCGCCAGGGGCGCCGGATTCACCACCAGCATGACCTCGCTCAACGCGCTCCAGGGCCAGGTGCCAGGGGCCCGGGTAAAGGAGGAGCCATTCCAGGAACGGCACTTGACCAGGGTGTTTGAAGTGATGGAAATCGGGACCGTGTAGGCCGTGCCGGCGGGAGACCCGCCCACGGCACGGGGATCGGGGCCGTTCAGTCTGTAGTATTTCGCCTGCGGACCGCTGATGGCAAGCTGGAAGCCGCTGGAGACCAGCCCCCCCGCGTGGTTGAAGACGGGCGGGTCGATGAGTTGATCATCGATCCACCCGGCGCGGGTCAGGACGTGGTTTTTCATCACATCCACCTTCCCGGACCACTCGGAGGCACTCAAGACGCCCGACCACCTGGTGTAGTTGCGAATGGCGGCATTGGTGATCTCCGTGCGGTAGCCTTCGATCCTTGCGACCATGGCCGCATCGCTCAGTGGCCCTTCACGCATGGCCTGCCAGCGATCTGTCCACACAATCCAGAACTCGGGATCGTAGGACAATGAGGAAAACCAGAGCGGCCCGGTGCTGTGAAAGAAAAACAGCGGGTCGGTGGCCAGGCTCCAGACTTCCGGATCCGAAGCACGGGCATCGTTATCGCACCCCATGGAACGGTCAAAATCCCAGATCGGCCCCATCCGGACCAGGCCGTTGCGGTCTTTGTGATAAAATGTGCTCGCCGAAAGTCCATCGGCATTGTTCGCGAAGACGTTGAGGATATGGTGATCCACGAATGATCTCACATCAATGGACGACTCGTAGTTCCCGTTCGGAACCTCGGCGTGAATGGCGTTGAGATGATTGGTGAACCAGCCCTTTTGAGTGTCCGTCAGCTCGGTTCCCGACGGGTCATCATACTGAAAACCACGGCCACCGACCTGCGTCGGAATGGTCTGCCCGGCAGCCGCAAAGTTGTCTGGATCCGAGAGACTCTCGATCTTGTCGCGCTTCCATATGTAGCCTCCGGAAATGTCCGGTTCAGTGTTCATGGAATCGGTCAGTTCAGCCACATCGACCCGGTCTGGACCCCGCTTGATCTTCTCCATCAGGACGTAGACCCCGTAGTAGTCGTCCGACTCGCTGATGCTGCCCCCGGCATCATCATAGTTCAGGAACACTTCAACGAACCGGGTCCGCACGGCGTATTGACCGGCTTCGTTGCTGACTTCATAGATGAATGGGTTGCGGATTATCGCCGTGTCAATGGTCCAAGGGGCATAGAGAATCCAGTCGGAGTCCGCCGGCATTCCCAGCGGCTGGATCGACTGGCCCTCCTCATCCACTTCGCCCCAGGTCTCCACAGCTATATTCGGCTTGCTCGCCGTGCTGCGCAGCGTGGATTCACCGCGTCGCTTCAAGCCGGCTCGCGAGGCGACCTGCGGGGCATTGGTCAGGCTGCACACTCCATTGACAGGCTCGAAGATCATAAGCTGTGCCGGCTGCCGCGTAACGCTGTCTGGAGCAGGTACTTCTCCCTGCCCAAAATTGTCGATCACCACCACGGGGATCTCCGAGGCAAAAGCGGCGGCGTCGCTGGCCAGGTGCAGGTAGGTCTCACTGACCACCGGCCCATTCACCAACCCGGACTTGAACGAACGCGCGCGGACCCGCGTGGTGGCACTGATGGGAATGGGCGATCCATACAGCGGGGAGGACGAAGTCGGGATCGAACCGTCCAGGGTGTAGCGGATGGAGGTCGCCGGGGAAGCCACGGAAAGAACCAAATTGAAGGGGGATGTGAAGGTGCGGCTGCGCACGGAAAACTGCACGGCATCCGCAATGGCCTGTCCGTTGGCCGACCCGGGGGTTGGGCTGGCAAAATAGGCATGCAGTCCCGTCCCCGCATCGATGCCATAGGAGATATCCGCAGTCTGCGGGGGAAACTCCGGGTTATACTGATATGCCACGGTTTCCCCATCCGGCTCGACCAGCGCCAAAAACTCACCTCCTGAACCCAGCTTGAAACTCGCGTGAAGCTCAGTTCCAATTACCGCGTCCTCAGAGTTGTCCGCGAACACGAGGAGATAACCGCCATCAGGCAAGGGGGACGTGGCTGCCGTGCTCGGAAACTGCCATTTCCTGAGATCGGCGGGATCATCCGTCAAATACCATCCCGCCAGATCGACAGCCGCACCAGAGTTGTTATGGATTTCAATCCAGTCCTCGTAGAATCCCTGAGCCGTCGGCAAGGTGGCATCGTTGACAGCCATGAACTCGCTGATTTCAACACCGGCAACGGAGGAGGAAGCAAAAAATACAACGGCCGGCAGCGTCAACGCGATCCGCCAGATTCTTCGTGGGTAACTCATCATAAGGGAAGCGTGTGGAAGGCGGTGACGTTTTTTCCGGACTGGTTCGGGCGCAGGCGTCTTCGGCATTTACGAATTTCAAGTATTAACAAACAATCCCGCCAGCCCCGCACTACAATCAGAGCTGAGGGGATCCTTGAGCTCAACCCACCCAGGTTCCGGCAGAGTGACAACCGGAACGACCCCATCCGGCTGCGGCCCGCCGCCACCGGAAAATGACGATGGGTTCACGCTGTGGTCTGCGCCTCGCTGGAACCTCATCCAGCGAGCCGGGCTTTGCACTGCGGCAAACCGATCAATGCTCTCCGCGGGACCGCGGGGTCCCAACCGCTAGGAGACATTACCACAGGCCAACGCCAGCAGCCACTCCCCGAAAAAGGGGGGCCTCCGCACCTTTTGGGGATTGGCTCGGTGCAATGGGGCTGGTTACACTGGGCGTCATGACAACCTGCCAAGGCAAGGAGCGAAGTCTGGTGGCGGGAGGCGGGCTCCACGGCTGGTCCCGATCCATCGCGTGCAGTCTGGCACTGGTTCTGGTCGGCAGCTGTGCCACCCGGCAGACGGAGGAGGCAAAGGCGTCAGCCCTTTCCCAGTATGCCTTTGCCGTCACCTGCGACATGCGCCAGTACACCGCACCGGACTATCCCGGACCGAGGTATTTCGATGGTGCCTGCGCTGCCCTGCGCGAGGTGGGCGAAGGCGCCTTCATGATCATCCCCGGCGACTTCGATCCTCCCGAAAGGACGCGCGCCACGCTGGACCGGTTCTTTGGAACCAACTACCCCTGCTATGCCGTCGCCGGCAATCACGAGGCGGAGACCGCCGCGGACATGGTCTGGTTGCGGCAGTGGGCGAGCAACGGCATCCCCGGCCTGGTGCGCAGCGGGCCGCCGGGAGCGGAGGCCACCATGTATTCGTTCGATTACGGCAACTCCCACTTCATCGCCTTCAATCAATACTACGATGGAACCAGGGACACCGAACTGGCGGATAAGGCGGGACAGGCATCGCTCGACTGGCTGGCGGCCGACCTGGCTGCCACGAAGCAACCGCTGATCTGGATCATTGGCCATGAACCCATCGTGTCACAGCCGGACATGGACACCGGTCGATTGCGGCATGAGCACGATTCAATGAATGCCCGTCCGGCCCTGCGCGATCAGTTCGTCCAATTGCTCAACCAGCATGAAGTGACCGGCTTTATTTGTGGCCACACCCATAACGCCTCCGTCGCCAAAGTGGAGGGCGTCTGGCAACTCGATGCCGGACATGCACGGGGCATGGGGGACAAGGGCTCTCCCAGCACCTTTCTGAAAGTCCGTGTCAAGGGCACGCAGGCCTGGGTGGATGTCTATCGCGCCGACGCGAACGGTGAGAACTACCGCCTGCGCAGGACGGTGGCCCTCACGAAGGCGACCGGATCGTGATGGCTCAACGGAGCCCGCATCCGCGCGCAGGCAGGACCGGATCCGGCAGCAGTCCGAAATCCCCCTTTTCGGGGATTGGCCCAGTGTG
>JALOTU010000249.1 GCA_025457725.1 Verrucomicrobiota bacterium | reverse complement strand
CCACCCTTCCCGCCCTGAAAAGCGGCATGCAACCTTTTGTTGCATATGCAACAAAAGGTTGCAGGGCGTTATCCGCCTTGTTGTTGGTTGCGATGTTGTTTGCAGGAGTGGTGAGCGCCTGGTCACCGCAGGTCGCGGTGTTGGATTTCAAGGAAAAGAACATGGCTTTTGGCGATGACGATTGGACCGTGGGACTGGGAGATTTTGTGGAGCTGGCGTTCCGGGCGCCTTGAGCCAATGCCTCAGAAACAAGATCAAGCAGCCGGATGATTACGAACTGACCCGGATCTCGCGGATTGCCCTGCGCCAACGTGTGCCCGAGGCGATCCAGGCATTGGTGCGGACCGAAGGATTCAATCGCGCCCAGCTTCTGAGAGAGGTGCGTCCCTCGGTGACGCTCCCGACAGTCGGACGCGGAGGGGGTATCGTTCGAGCTTCAGCACATGCTGAGGGCAAGAGGCTGAACCCATAAAAATGAATGGGAAGCATTTTGCTCCTGGAGAAACTGAGGAATCCTCGGACGGAGCCTGCGCTTGCAGGCGCCGAGGTAAGGAGTCGAAATCGCGCTCCCGGGCACTCGTCACCTCGTGCGCTGCAATCATTGCGGGGCACTCGTCACCTCGTGCGCTACAGTTCAGCCTTTTAGGCTTATGCAGAACTTTTCGATGCGGTCCAGGCCTTTCTCGATGTTGGCCAGGCTGGTGGCGTAGCTGAGGCGGATGTAGTCGTCGGCGCCGAAGGCGATGCCGGGGACGGCGGCGACCTTTTCCTGCTCGAGCAATTTGGCGCAGAAGTCGGTGCTCTTCATTCCGGTGCCGGAGATGTTCGGGAACAGGTAGAAGGCACCTTTGGGATTCACGCAGCTGATGCCGGGAATCTTGTTCAACCGTTCCCACGCGTATTTGCGGCGTTTGTCGAACTCGGTCATCCAGGTCTTGAGATGGTCCTGGGGGCCGTTCAATGCGGCGACGCCGCCTTTCTGGGCAAAGCTGGTGGGGTTGCTGGTGCTGTGGCTTTGCACCGCGTCGATGGCCTTGGCGATCGGCTGGGGTGCGGCCAGGAAGCCGAGGCGCCAACCCGTCATGCTCCAGGCCTTGGCCAGTCCGTGCACGATGATGGTGTGTTCGTAGTGGGCGGAGCTGAAGCTGGCCATGCTCTGGTGCTTCACGCCGTCATAGAGCAGGTGCTCGTAAATCTCGTCGCTCATGATGAGCACGCCCTTTTCGATGCAGATATCGCCGATGGCCCTGGCCTCCTCCGGTGTGTAAACGCTGCCGGTGGGATTGCTCGGGGAGTTGAACACCAGCAGCCGGGTCTTCGGGGTGATGGCGGCGCGGAGTTGTTCCGGAGTGAGCTTGAACTCGGTCTTGTCGGTGGTGGGCAGGATCACCGGCTTGGCTCCGGCGAGCTTGGCCATCTCGGGATAACTCAGCCAGTAGGGGGCGGGGATGATGACCTCGTCGCCATCCTGGCAGGTGGCGAAGATGACATTGAAGCACGAGTGCTTGCCGCCGCAGTTTATGATGATCTGGCTGGGCTTGTAATCGAGCCCGTTGTCGCGCTTGAACTTGTCGGCGACCGCCTGGCGCAGTTCCGGCGTGCCGCTGCTGGGGGTGTATTTGGTGAACCCGGCGGCCAACGCGGCGGCGGCGGCGTCCTTGATGTGCTGCGGCGTGTCGAAGTCCGGTTCGCCGGCCCCGAAGCCGACGACATCCTGTCCCTCGGCCTTCAGAGCCTTGGCCTTGGCATCGATGGCCAGCGTCAACGACGGGGTGAGGGAGGCGGCGCGCGCCGAAATCTTGTATTCCATAGGGCGGATGAGGATTAACGGCAGACCCGGTAGGTGCAAGCGGAAACGCTCAGAATGTCGTGCAGTTCCAGAGCATCGCTCGCTCAAGGCAGGAGACGATGCGGATGTGGATGCTGAAGACTATGGGGTTTCTCAAGGCCGTGTTTCAGCATCAACGCCTCATCGCCAAGCACCTTCAGCGTCGGCCCTTCAGCGACCACCTGCCCCTGGTCCAGCACGATGACACGGGAACAAAGTTCCACCACCATTTCCAGATCATGCGTGGCAATCAGCTTGGTTGCCGGAATCTCGCGAAGCAGCGCCTTGAATTCCCGTCGTCCGCGGGGGTCCAGATCGCTCGTGGGTTCGTCCAGCACCAGCACGGCCGGCTCACAGGCCAGCACGCCGGCCAGGCAGATGCGTCGCTTTTCCCCATGGCTCAAGTGATGTGTGGCGCGCCGTTCATGGCCGGCCATCCGCACCCGACTGAGTGATTGTGCCACCAACGCCTTCAGCGCCTCGCCCTTGATTCCCAATTGCTCCGGCCCGAAAGCCACATCCTCCTCCACGGTCGGACAAAACAACTGGTCGTCCGGCTCCTGAAACAGCAGCCCCACTTGTCGGCGAACTCGATCCAGATTCTCAGTCCTCAGGGGTTGTCCCAGGATCTTGACCGATCCGTTCGCCGCTGGACTTTCCGGCAGGATGCCGTTCAGATGCAACAGCACTGTGGACTTGCCTGATCCGTTGGGTCCCAGCAACGCCACGCATTCACCCTCCGCCACTGAGAAACTGACGCCGCGCAACGCCGCCGTGCCGTCGTGATAGCGGTATTCCAGATTTGAAACAGCAATGGCTGTGTTCATTCCCACCCCCGGGCGCGCATGGCGTCATAGATCCGCTCGGCGCGGGCTGAGGCGCGAACGAACAACTGGCTGATGACGGTTGCCTGCGTCTGCCAATAGGCCCGGCGCCGGCCGGTAAAGGAGCGGCTTGCCCGCGCGCGGCGCATCCGCTCGGATTCGTCCACCAGCACGAACAGATAGCGAAACATCAAGGCCAGTGTGGTGATCAACATGGACGGCACCCGCATGGTCTGCAACACCCGCAGGATTTGACTGAAGGGGGTGGTGTTGGAGACGAGAATCACGGTCAGGAGACAGAGAAAACTGCGCACCACCAACATTCGCCAATCCAGTCGGGATGCGGGCTGGAAGCCGTTCACCAGCACGATGCCAAACACAAACGGTGACAGCAACAGCAGGCGTTTCACCAAAAACCACACCGGCAAACGACTGGCCAACACCGCCCCGCCCAGCACGACGGCAGAGCCGGCAAACCACCAGGGAGGCCAGTGCGGAGGGGCGACAACACATCCCACAATAATTACCAACCCAATGCCCAGCTTCAACCCGGCCGGCATGCGATAGATCACGCTTTTCCCACGGTCGTGATGATGTCCCAACCAGTCAGACATCATTCACCTCTCCGTTGCCCCCTGCGGCAACCGCGCCCGCAGCAGGCACAAGAATGCGGCCAAGCACCCAGGAAAGCACCAACACCACCACTGTCCCCACCACGCCCGCCACCGCAGTCGCCCCGACCGCCCAATGAATGCCCGGCATCTCGTAGTCGGACAATGGCGCGGGCAGGGCATTGCCCACGGCGTAATGCTCAAAGCCAAGTTTGCCGGCCACGGATTCCAGTCCATCGGGCCACGGACAGGCGAAGGGCGCCACGAAGAGCGCCAGCCCCATCGCCACGAAGAGCGCCCACGCCCCCCATTGTTTCCAGTCCGCCGGTTCCCCGACAGTCTGTCCGGTTACCAGCTCGGGTCGCGTGCGTTCAATGGCCAGCAGAACCAACGCGCTGATCAGGCCTTCGCCCACACCGATCAGCATGTGAATGCTGACCATGGTCGTGAAGGCGGCTGACCACGACACGGTTCCTGACCAGGCGAGTTGTCCCGCACAACCGACCGATGCGAGCACGACAGAAAACCAACCGGCAAACGCCACCGCAGTAATGCGTCCACGCACACCCGGCAGCCATCGAGTCAGAAGCGCATAAGGCAGGCAGGCCCCCGCGCTACCGAGAAGGGCCATGTTGAACACATTCGCTCCCAGCGCGGTGACCCCTCCATCGGCAAAGAGAAAACACTGCACGATGAGCACGGTCGTCATCACCACCACGGCTGACGCGGGTCCCAGGAGCGCCACAACCAAAGCGCTGCCCATGAGATGGCCCGACGTGCCGCCAACAACCGGAAAGTTCAGCATCTGCGCCGCAAACACAAATGCCGCCGAAAGCCCCAGCAAAGGCACCCGCCGGGGCGGAAGCTTCCTTTTGGCCTGACGCAGCGCCAACCCCACACCGGCCACAGATAATGACGCCGTCACTGCGGCGGTCCTCGCATCGATGAATCCATCCGGTATATGCATCAAAGAATCCTATTCGATGGTGTGTCGCTTGAAATCAAACATCCACGTGAGTCCGCAAAACCACGGGGCAAACCATCGTGCCCGGCAGCACCTGCTTGAATAGGCTGGTTTTCTCTTCATCACACGAACTTAACGACTCGTAACACGAAGCATCGCTAAGGGTCAATCAGCAAAAAGGACAAGATGAACCGAACCGGGAGGGACGAACCCGGCGCAACGGCGAGGCTTGAGGAACGGCGCATGGATTGACGTTGCGCGGCGTTGCATTACGCTCGGGTCCATGAGCACGCGAAAAAAGGGGGGGCTGACCCGGTTCAGCATTTCCCTGCCAACGGAGCTGCGCCGGCAACTGGACAGAATGTGCCGGGCGAAAGGATACGACAACCGATCACTGGC
>JALOTU010000248.1 GCA_025457725.1 Verrucomicrobiota bacterium | reverse complement strand
GAACGCGTGGTTGGCGGCGATGCCGGTGAGAATCGAGTAGGCCCCCGCCCGTTGATCCGAGGCGCGCAGGAATTTGTCCGCGGGCGGCTCGGGCAGGAACAGATCGTCCAGCATCAGCCGGTCGCCGCCCGCATGGCCGCCTTCCCCGGCCGGCCAGAGGGTGACTTCATAGGCGGGGGCCCGGAACGGATACACGCGGATGTAGGTTCCGTCCGCCTTGACGGCGCCCGGGGTGGTGCCGTCGCCAAACACCGTCACCTGCTCCTGGCTGACGTGCTCAATCCGGCCTTTCGTTCCGTTGAACGCGACCTGGTAACCTTCCCACGCGTTGAAGGCATTCAGCGAGTAGCTCATGGTGGCGCCGTTGTCGTACTTCACGATCACCTCCATCGTGTCCTCGATATCGATATCCGGCCGGAACACGCAGCGATCGCGGAAATAGCCGTCGTATTGCTCGTTGTCGAGGTAGAGGGCCTTGAGGTTGCGATTGTCCTCGAGGCTGAGGAAGAAGGTGCATTGGTCCTTTTCCGGACAGGTGAGCGCTCGTGGTAACTCTCCAGCCCCAGCCGCTTCGCCATGGCCGGGGTGTAGAAGTCGCGCTTGCCGTTGGCCTGGACCGTGACCGGTACCGCCGACAGCCACCAGTTCATGAGGTCGAAATGATGCGTGGCCTTGTGCACCATCAACCCGCCGGAATTGGCCTTGTGACTGTGCCAGCGACGGAAGTAGTCCGCCCCGTGAATCGTGTTCAGCAGCCATTGGAAGTCCACCGACAGAATGTCCCCGATCACGCCGCTCATCAGGAGTTCCTTGAGCTGGGTGCGGTGGGGCGAGTAGCGGTAGTTGAAATTCACGGTGCATTGCTTCCCGGTCTCGCGCTGCGCGTCGATGATCGCCTGGCACTTTTGTGCGTCCGTGGTCATGGGCTTCTCGGTCATGACATCGCAGCCCAGCTCCATGGCGCGGATGATGTAATCGCTGTGGGTGGAGTCCTTGGGTCCTGCCGCTGGGCCAGCTCCAGGCGTCCGAGGTTGTTGTCGCAGTAACCCACCAACTGGCAGTATTCCGGGTAGGTCTTCAGGATCGCGTCGCGGTACATCTTTGAACGGGAACCCACGCCGACCAGGGCGTAGCGCTTGCGGACGGGGGCGGTTGCCTCCGGCGACTGGGCCGGCAGGGATCGGGTGAGTGAATTCAGGGGGATTATGGATGGACCGCGTCAGGGTTCCAGTGAAATCGCGGTGCGGCTGGAGACGGGGGGTGCGCATCTGCAAATTGATCTTCGGACAACCCGCCCGGCGCAACAACCGTTTGGCCTCCTCCACCCAGACAAGGCGTCTTCGTCACCGCACCCCAAAAGCCTACACTGACGCACAGCAAGCAACCCCAAGATCTGTGGCGTACGAGGTGAGGAGTGCTCCGGGAGCGCACCCATCGACTCACGTCTTCGCCTGAACGTTCAAGGCCCGCTTGAGGATTCCTCCGTTTCTCCGGGAACGAAAAATCCCGCCCAAAGTCACCGTCGAGACCAGAAACCCCGGCCCCTTGCAAAGACATTTTATCCGTGTTGATCGGTGTTCATCCGTGTTTGAAAAAACTCCGTCTGAATGGTTCCGGCTCAGCGGAGCCTCCAGAAAAAAGAGGCACGGTCTCTTCCCCCTCAATAGCCATCGCAACGGAAATCACGCTGCAAAACTTTGTCGTATATGCGACAAAGTTTTGCAGCTGCTTGTTGCACGGCTGGAGGAGTGTGCGGTGCTGAATTCTGCAGGGGAAATCTTCGCGAGGACTTGCTGCGTTGGGTGTTTACACAAGCATGGAAGCAGGAGGGGTCGTCCGTCTCCGCTGCGTTCCGGCTCTGGCGGATGAGTGGGAACAGCGTCGTGCAAGGCGCGCTGACCAACGCAGGGTTGAAAGAACAAGGGGTTCCTGATGTGAGAGCCAAGTGGGTGGCACTCGTCACCTCGTGCGCTACAGCTTAGCTGCTTGCGTTTCTGGGCACTCGTCACCTTGTGCGCTGCAATTAGCGGAACGACAAGGGGCGGGCTATAACGAGGGTGATTTGGTTCCCCGACCTCATGGTCCGGGCGAGGGCAGCAGGATTTGGTCGCGCAGCCGGCCCACCTTGGCCCCGGGCAGCGCGGGATCGATCGAGTCCGCGACGGCTTGTTCCGCTGCGGCATGGCCGTCCACGAACACCACGTTGGCCTGGTCCCGGTGGCGGAAGTGTGCGGTGGGTTCGTAGGCATTGACGTAATAGAATTCTTCCAGCAAGGGGTTGTCCGGCGCCGCGGGTGCCTGGAAGGTGTTCACCTGGGCGGCGTCGGCGAACAACGCCAGGTCGGCGGGCCGGCGCAGCGCATCCAGTTTGACGGGCGGGCGGCTGGAGGGCGTCGAGAGGTGCAGGTTGTAGCCGTAGGCATACGACGCGCCGGTGGCCTTCAGTTTGAGGCGGGAGGAGGCGTAATTGAACGACGGACAAACTTCGACGCCTCGCCCTTGCAGATAGGGCCAGAGTGCTCCCTGCCTGGGATCGAACCGGCGCTCGCCTTCGGCCCCGCGTTCCAGCCAGCCGAACCAGAAGATGTCGCCGCCATTCGTGGTGGGGCCGCGGAAGCGGAAAGCCTCGCCGCGATAGTCGTCCCAGTAAAGCCGTGTGGCCAGGGACAGCTGTCTCAGGTTGTTGAGGCAGCCGGCGCGGAAAGCGGACTGCTTGCTGTGGGCCAGTGCCGGCAGCAGGAGCGCGGCGAGGATGCCAACCACCGCAATCACCACCAGCAACTCCACCAGGGTGAAGCCCGGGCGCGGGTCGGTGCGGGGGGAATGGGTGAAGGTCATGGTCGGTTGGCGCTGACCCGGTAGAAGGCGCGGTCCGCCGGTGTGTTGGTGTCCATCAGGGTCATCCAGTTGCCATTGCCCGGCAGGGCTGCTGAGGCCGCCGACCAGTCGCCCGGTTGCGTGCCTCGCTCCAGGGCGTAATCCCAGCCTGTCTGGGACAGGAACCGCACCTGCGCCGGAGAGCCGTTGGTCAGAATCAGCGTGAGGTCCGCAATGGGCGGTTCCGGCAAGGTGAGGGAGAGGTTGTCGATCACCCCATGGGCGAGCAGGGATCCGCGTCCGATTTTGTCGCTGTAGCTGGAGATCGCAACGGTGTCCAACAGGAAATCGCCGAAGACCGCGTCCAGTGTGACGGTTTGCGCGGCCCCGTAAGGCAATCCCGCGCGGGTCTTGGTGAGGACCAGCTGTTGATTCGTGGCGGAGTAGGCCAGGGTGATGCGATGCCAGATGCCGGTGGTCAGCGGGGTGGGGTAATCGTGATGGAATTTGAACTGAGTGTAATTCGTGGGCGTGGCGGACACCGCTATGGCGGCGAATGTTTCGCCGAAACCCGCGGTCGGAAAATAGTTGAATTCCATCGCGCTGCGGATCCCTGCGCCCGAGGCGGTGACACCCGAGCCGATGAAGAGATTGGTGCGCTGCGCCTCCGCCAGGTTGAACACGCTGACCGCGAGCGGGAACGTGTCCGGCTTCCCGGCGGTTGTGCCGATGGCAATATCCTCCAGCCAGACATCGAAGGCGGCTTCAAAGGAATCGGCGCGCGTGAGCAGGGTGTTCAGCGGGAGATGACAGAAGCTGTTCGTGCGGGACGAATCCCAAACCACCCGGAGGTACTGGTTCGTTGCATCCCAGTGAAACAGATTCGTGTCGCCATGCACCGACCAGCCATGCGCGAACGGATCCGACTCAAAACTCTCGTTGAGGATGACGGCGGCGGAAGTCGCCGTCGCGACCCCCGCAAGGAGGATGGGCGCCAGGATGCGCATCAGGACCGGAAACGAGTTCGCGCCCAGGCCAGCGTGATTGCTCCCCAGCCGAGCAGGGTGAAGGCGCCGGGCTCAGGCACGACGGTGAAGGCGTCGATTTCAACATCATCGCTGAGCACCTCCACGCGGACGTACCAGGCCTCGGTGAGGAGGATGCTTTGGTTGAATTCATCCCGCGCCCAGCCCAGGTCGAAACCGGCGCCTCCCGCCGAGTTGTTGTAAAGCCCGCGGATGCCGGCCAGGTCGAGTCCTGCGAAATCGCCGTTCGACAATGCCGGATTGACGGGGGTGCGGAAGTCGCCTGCGGCGTCGCCGGGGAACAGCGCGTCGAGAGCCGGCGCCAGCAGCGGATCGAGCAGGTAGAAATCCACGCCGTTTACGCTGACGCTCACCCGCATCGCCCCTGCAGTGGCGCCGTAGAGTGATCCGTCCGTCGCGGGCTCGCCCATCCACCCGAAGGTTTCCGGATCGAAATCATTGGTGATGACAAAGCCCGCGTTGCCGAACACCAGGAAGTCGGTGCCATAGAGGTGGCTTGGCTCATTGCGGATCGGGGTATCGAGCCGAACCGTGAGCGAGCCGCCGGTGCCGACCGTGACCACGTCGTTGGTGGAGTAGGGGGCGTTGAACGGATCCACGGGGCCGTAGTCGAGCAGCGAGGTTGGGGCTCCGAGGGCGGTGGTCGGATGATTGAACAGGCCGGCGCTTGCTCCGGGGTTGTAATCGATCACGGCACTGGCGAACTGGCCGTGGGCGCGGTGGGTTGGCAAGCAGAGAGCGACGGCTGCCGCCAGCCCGACAACGAGTGACTTTTTCATGACTGATCCTTCCAATGGTACCGCGGTGCCACCGCGGCCTTTTGTATTGGAGACCAGAGCGGGGGGAGGGATTCGGTGAACGGTTGAACAGGGACACGAATGCAGGGCCGTACCGGCTGATCGGTTTCCGGATTCAGCGGTTCAACAATGCCACAGTTCTACCAAACAAAAAAACCTTCACCCCCCGCAAAATGGAGAATAAAGGCATCAACATCCGCCGCCGGAAATCGTCCGGCGACCTGGCCTCATCCTTCTCTTGGCGGAGAAGCGCCCCGTTGGAGGGGCCGACGAGAACAATCAGATCGTTATCCTGACTCCGGACTCCGAGCCGCCCTCCCGCCTTCCCATCCGCCTTGCTAACAGGCTGGACAGTGGCCGTGGGAGTTTGTGGTCCGTTACAGTGGCGCAACCGTCCCCGAATCTCACGGGGTTCCCTGACATCTGACTGTCACTGAGTGGGTGGAACAGCCACCCGCTTTCAAAGAACACGGACTTGATACGTCCGATGGGGCGGGCCGCCAAGAGAAATTATTCGCCCCCGACCGCAGTCATGGCGCATCCCCGCACTGAAGTTTTGAAGTCCCGCCTGGAGACGGCTGAGCGTACGGACCGGACCGGGCTGCGAAAACGCGGGACTCCGAACGAATTGCGCTCGTGCTTGGGGGCAGTGTCCAATTGAGCCCCTGTATTCGTGCCCCACGAATCACCGCAGTGCCCCTGCCTCGCAAGTAGTTGATTGATGGTTGTTTGGGAGCAGTATCACCAAAAGGTACATGAACAATCCACATTACCGCACATGACAACATCTGGTCGTTAATGGACAAGATTTGGGAAGATGAATGTGGTGGGTCTGCAAAGTTATGACCGAGAAAGCCCGTTCATCGAATTCACAATCAGTCAACATACAATGAAAACATCTTGCAGTATCCATCTTGCGTCGCGTGGTCTCACAGGCGAGCAGGGAGTGGTGATTCCTGCCGTCAACGTGCAGCACTTGATGCTTCGTCCCGACGTCGTCGAAGCGGTGCGTGGCGGCCAGTTCCAGATCTATGCCGTGCGCACGATCGAGGAAGGCATCGAGGTCCTCACGGGTCTGCCGGCCGGCGACTTGCAGGCTGACGGCAGCTATGCGGAAGGCACCTTCAATCGCGCCGTGATGGATCGCCTCAAACAGCTGACAGCAGCACGCAAGCGGGCCGAAGAA
>JALOTU010000247.1 GCA_025457725.1 Verrucomicrobiota bacterium | reverse complement strand
ACAACATCGCAACCAACAACAAGGCGGATAACGCCCTGCAACCTTTTGTTGCATATGCAACAAAAGGTTGCATGCCGCTTTTCAGGGCGGGAAGGGTGGTGGGGGTGAGGCGTGGGGCTCATTTCGCCAGCCCCGGCAACACCCGTCCTGCCAGTGCCAAGGCCGCATTCTGCAGGGCGGTCTTGGCGGCGATCTGTTCGGAGAGATCCACGGCCACGCTGGTCTGGCCATACACACGCAGGGTGTTGCCGGTCGAGCGCTCGCGCACCTTGATCTCCACCCGGTCCTTGCACGACACCAGGTTGCCCCTTGCGCATGCCGGATTCGCTGAACGCCTCAGCCACGATCTAGGTCTTCGGCCGCAGGTCGGACCTGCCGTCGGCCAACGGGAAGCCGCATTCGGCCAGGACGACGCCGATCTCCGTCTGGGCCTCGGAATCAATGGTGGGTCCGCCGAAGTGACGCTCGATGATGCTCACGGAAACGGCAGGACGCTTGTCGCCCTTGATCGAATCCTTGATCCGGGCAACGCGCTCCTCCTGCGTCTCCACCGTGAACACGCGGCCGGCGACCAGCACGTGCGCGCCGGTCAATTGCCCCACCTTCGTGGGGGCACTCCCGGGCACTCCTCACCTCGTGCTCTACAATCATTGGGTGCGCTCTCCTTCCGGGAGTTCTTTCGTGCCCCTTCCGTGTTCCGTGGTTCAAAAAGCAATTTGTTCTGTCCAAAAAGCGCCACTGGAGTCGAGTCTAGAGGCTTGGCCTGAATCTTCAGATCCTGAATGCCGCTCCCCGGCCCGTTGCTGGTCCAGGCAAATCGGTCGGCTGTCAGAGTCACTCCGTTCTCGGCCACGACCGCATCCCCGCCCGCCAGGCTGTCACGGATCCATTGTCATTTAACACCCAAGTCAGCCATCCGCTTGGATTCTGACGCCTCTGACAAGCCGGGGAAACAAATCCTTTGAGCAAAACATCTTGAATCTTGCGGGAGGCCTTGGCGCGTCGTAAGAACCGTCCACCATGAGACGCAGCAGATTCCTGCGATGGGGTGGCCGGCTGGCCGGGGACGCCTCGATCCGGCAGCCGCAACATCGGGCGCGTACAGCGGAAGCCACGCCCCTGACCGAAGCCCGGCTCCTTACCGAGGCCCGGACGTTGCAGCAGATCATCGCGGGCTTGGACCAGCTCCAGCAGCGCGCCGAACACACCAGGATCATTCAAAGCGCCGGGCAACGCGGTTACCTCATTCCGGAGGAGGATGACCGCGTGCGACAGGGGCTGCTGGCCTATCGCAATTACCGGCTTGCCCTGTACGAGATCATTCTCCAACTCGAACAGTATCCCAAACTGAAACCGGCCGGCCTGCGATTGAAGGCGTTTCTCGTGGCCTACGCCGCGGCGCTGACACTCTACAGCAAGTCGCTCCGGTTGGATGAGCTGGCCGCGAAGTCCCCCCTGATCCGCGGCAAGCTGAACGAACCGGAACCCAAGTTCGATCTGGAGGAGGGCTTTTTCGATGACGTGATGTCTGGATTCTGCTCGTTGCGGAACTACGGACTCATCCTGCGCGCGACCTGGTTTTGGACGATGCGAAGGAGGGCGATCCGCGCGCTGGCACGGGTGGAGCCGGAGCCCTGGGCCGGACTGGAAAAGCTGGCTGTGGTTGAGCGGCGCACCGTGCAGAGCGCCTTGAACCGTGTTTTGCGCAGCCGCTTGAAGCTGGGCTGGCGGAGCTTCTGGCAAACCGCCTTCAAACCGGTGGACCGTGCCCAATACGATCTGCGCGCACGGGTCGGCGGCCGTTTCGCGGGCGCCTGGGTACATCCCGACCGGCATCAGGCGCCCGACGACGCCACCCTCCAGGCCCTGGCGGCCCTGCTTCAACCGGGGGATGTGCTGCTGATGCGTTCCGAGGGCAAGCTCACCGCCGCGCTGCTCCCGGGGTTCTGGGCGCATGCAGCCATCTTCCTCGGTGACCGCGAGGCGCTGTCGGCACTGAATCCCGAGCAGGCGAAGGAAGCGGAGACCGCCCCGCACCTGGGCTTTGTGATCGAGGGGGTCAGTCCCTGTGTGCGCATTGTATCGCTCAAGACCTGCCTGGACACGGATCACGTCCTCGTGGTGCGACCGCTGCTGCCGCCGGAAGCCATCGGTGAGGCGCTGAGTGAAGCGTTGCTGCACCTCGGCAAGCCGTACGATTTTGAGTTCGATTTCAATCTCTCCAGCCGCATCGTCTGCACCGGTCTGGTGTATCGCGCGTATCATGGCCGGGGCGCCATTCAGTTCCATCTGATCAAGCGACTCGGGAACTTCACGCTCACCGGAGATGATCTGGCGGCGCAGGCGCTGGCATCCGGGGCCGGTCAGTCCGCCGGGTTCGCCCCCATCGCGCTGCTGCTGAGGCGCAAGTCGGGGCGCCAGCTGGCGAGAGCCCCCCGGCGCATTCACACGTTGCTGCATCGGATCGAACGGGGCTGGCGACCGATTCGCTGAGAGCCTCACTCGAGGAAATCGCGGTGGAGCCGGTGCATGAAGTCGTTCACCGCCATCATCAGTTCGCCACGTTGGTCCGCCTGCTCCGGTTGGGAGAGATCCATCGGCTCACGCATCACCGCCTGGTAGCGTTGGGTGAGCGGCAGAGACTCGTCGGTGTTGCCCAGGGAACGCAACCTCGCCCGAATCCCCTCTGCCTCCCGCCGGGCGTCGCGGATGCGCTTGAGGGCGGAGGCAAGGGTCACCTCGCCGGCGCGGGCCTGTTTCAAAGTATGACAGTCGAAGGAGCGGCAGCGTGAGGGACGATGCTCGTAGGCGGTGCACAGGCGGCCGTCGAAACAGGCGCAGTGCTGGTCAAAAGCCATCTTGCCCCGGCTGCTTTTGAGGCTAAGGCCTGAATTCTCAAGCAGTACGGCATTGTCTCCCTTGACCAGCCGGACGTCGGCAAACAGCACCCCATTGCAACACAGCCCACATTCAGGACAGAGGTGATCGATTCCGCTTCCTTGGGCTGGATCCTGCTTCTTGGCTGGCACAGGCCGGGAGTATGGGATTGGGCGCGCTGCTGCGGAAGGCCCGATTTCATCAAAGTTCCATCCAACCCCGTCTGGACGAACAACCAACACATGGCCGCTGTAACTGTTCAAAGGGAAGCCCCGCCGCTGACCGACAATCCGGCGGAGGCCGGCCCCCATTTCCGAACGGCACTTCACCCGCGGGGAGTGACCCGCCCGGCCCACAATGCGCGCCCCGCGCGTCCAGCGACTGTGCCCGCCCGCCCTACCCGCCGCCGGCCCGGCTGGTTCCGTCGGACCTTCGGCGGCGTGCGCCTGCAGCTGGTGGGTTCGGTCTTCCTCCTGATCACGCCCGCAGCCCTGACCCTCTACGTGCTCAGACTGCCCTGGGGCGAATTCGCGATCGGCCTCATGTCCCTGTTCGCGGCCTGGATCGGGGGCGAGTTCTTTGTCATGCGGCAGGTGCGGCAGCTGATCGCGGTTACCGGGCGGTTGCGACAGGGAGATCTTACCTCGCGCACCGGGCTCGCGAACGAAGCCGGGGAGATCGGCGAGCTGGCGGGCAGCATCGATGAAATGGCCGATGCACTGGAAGCTCGGGAAATGGAACGGGAAAAGTCGGAGCGCGACCTGTTGATCCGCGCCCAGCAGCAGTCAGGCGACGCGGCTCTCGGCCAGCTCGGCCTGGCCACGGCGGATTACGACACGCTGATTCATCAGGCTGTCAGCATCATCGCCCATTCCCTGGATGTGGACTTTTGCGATGTCATGGCGGCGGAGAACAACGGCCGGCGGCTCAGGCTCCAGCGCGGGCATGGCTGGACGATTGGCAGCCTGAGCGACACCGAGTTCCTGGTGAGTCCGGTGTCCTTGACGGGCTTTGTGTTCACGCGCAACGAGCCGGCGATTGTGCCTGACTGGAACCGGGAGAAGCGGTTTCGCAAGCCGGCCTTGTTCGTGGAAAACAAGGTGCGCAGCAGCGCCTGCGTGCCCATTCGCGGCCGCAACCGCACCTTTGGGTTGCTCTCCGTGCATTCCACCCAGCCCCGTGATTTCACCGGCGACGACCTGCAATTCCTGATGGCCAGCGCCAATCACCTCGCCACCACGGGCGACCGGTTGCAGGCCGAGTCGGAAATGCAGACGCTGGCATCCTTCGCGCAGTTGAATCCAAATGCCATCATGGAGATCGCGCCGGACGGGACGGTGACCTACTGCAACGAGGCGGCGCTGAACCTGGCCTTGAAGGTGGAGCTGGATCATCCCCACCTGCTGCTCCCGGCAAACATCCAGGAGATTGTCCGCACCGCCCTGGGCACCCAGCGGGCGGTCAAGACGGAAACAACCATCGCCAAACACGACCTGGAATGGGAGTTCCAACCCGTGCCCGTCGCCAGGCGCGTGCATTGTTACATCAAGGATGTGACCGAGCAAAAGAGCCTGCAGGTCCAGTTGCGTCAGTCCCAAAAGATGGATTCCCTCGGCCATCTCGCCGCCGGAGTGGCCCATGACTTTAACAACATGCTCACGGTGATCCAGGGACACTCAAGCATGCTCATCGCCCGGCTGCATCGCGAAGTGGAACTCCAGGAATCCGCCCAATGCGTGCACTTTGCCGCCGAACGCGCCGCCGCCCTCACCAAACAGCTGCTGGTGTTCGGCCG
>JALOTU010000008.1 GCA_025457725.1 Verrucomicrobiota bacterium | reverse complement strand
GCTTTCCAGAATGATGTTCGCGTATTGGGTGGTGTCGCCCGTGCGGATCAGGCCGACGGCGTGCGGCACGCGCTTCTTGAAATCCGCATGCGGCTCGAATTTCAACTCGACGCCTTTCAATGCCGACTCGAAGGCGGCACGCGTTCGCGCCGGGTTGCCCCTGGTGAATTCGCGCGCCATCCAGGCCTTGCCGACAACGAAGTTGCCACGAATGGCCTCCAGGACTTGCAGCACGGTGGGCACGTCGTCCACGAGGGAGATGTCCACCGTCTCGATCATCGGCCAGAAGGGAAATCCGCGGTCGGCGATGACGAGCGTGTTGGTGTGCCGCACGCGGCTCAGCAGCGAATTGAGACGGGGATTGAGAATACCGGTCTTGAGCATCTGATCCTTTCCTTTCAAAAACCGCGCAGGTCCGTGCTGCTGCGCCGCCGCAGTCCCGGCGCGGGGCAGTCCCGGCGCGGGCGTGCGCTTGAGCACGATGTACTCAATGCCCATCTTTTCGCAATACTCGCGTTTGCCGCCCTTGTCGCCATCCTCATTCACAACGTAGGCGTCCGCCTTCAGTCGCCGGATCTCCGGATCGGCGTCCAGCCACCCTTCCCCGCTGGAAATCAGCACCTGCTTCACGAACTGGATGGAGCCCACCACGTAGCGCCGCTCCGCCTCGGGCAACAGCGGACGCCCTTCCCCCTTGAGCAGGCGAATATTGGCGTCGTGACCAACGATGACATACAGGTCGCCGTAAGCGGCGGCCTCCTCAGTGAAGCGCACATGGCCGCTGTGGAACCAGTCGTAACAGCCGGTGGCGACGACCTTCCTGCGTCCGGGCGGGGAGGGCATGGGCGGCGGCTCGGGAAAACCGGCCAGGTCCTCGTCGGAGAATACCCGGTAGCCCAGCCCGTGGTCCGCCGCGAACTGGCGGCGGGCCGCGGTGCTCGTGTCGTTCCAGTCCGTCCAGAGGGCGGCGCCCAGGTTCAAGGGCACCCCGTTCAATGCCGTGTGGACATCCGCCTCGACAACCCGGCTGACGTATCGCACCGCATCGAGAAAGTAGTGCCGCTCGGCAAAGGGAAACTTCGGCGGCCTGCCCGTCTGTTTCTCGATGGCCGCGTCGGGCCATAGCAGCACGGTAAGCTCTCCGAGCCTGGACGACTCCTCGAGGAAACGCAGATGTCGCGCGCGGATGTCATCAAAGCCCGCCGACACGATGACCTGGGGTTTGGCACTCATGCTTTTGCAATGCGAACGTTGACTTGAAAGGAGCCCGGCACCGGTTCATCGGAGGCGACGATGAGATAGCCGCCGCCACAACCCGAATACATCGCCCCGGCGTAGCGCCTCTGGTAGGCCTTCAGGAGCCCCATCAAATCCACCTGCATCAGCGGATGCCGCACCGTCAGGGGGAGCAACGTCTCCCAGCACTTCATGTTCAGGTTCAGCGACGCCCCCAGCCCCTTGAAGTCCCGGCGGCAGATGGCGTCGTAACAATCCTGGCCCGACCGGCCCAGTCTGGCGATCCATTTCGGGTCGAGGTTCTTTTTGGCAAGGGGATTGTAACCTGGAGGCCGCGGCTCGATCGGCAGCAGATGCAACACCTTCTCCAGCCAGCGCGCCACCCTGGGACTGTTGCACGACTCAATATGCGAGGTGAAGATGCCGCCCTCGACGCGGTAGTCGTAGTCCAGCCGGTTCACACCGGGGTAGATCAGCCCGATCATGTCCTGGGATCCGCTTGGTTCGGCCTTGCCTTCGTTTTCGGCGCGATAAAGCTCCCGCACCAACTCATCGGGCGGACGCCTGGGCAGCCTGCCCTTCCAAAGCTTCGCCGCAATGGCGCGCGTGCCACTGGCGATGCCCGAGCGGTCCATGGGCCGGAAGTTCGGTTCAATCTGCACCACCACCATGGAGCCGGGCGGCTTGGGGTTGTGGCGCGAGACGAACGGCTGGTCAATCCAGCCGCCCGCCAACTGCAGGCGATGGGGGATATGACCCAATGCCCGCTGCACGGAATCCTGCTTGCTCACCTTGGCCCCCTTGGATTAACCCACGCCAACGCGGTGGCCCTTCTTGCGTTTCTCATATTGACCCTGAATCCACTTGTAGGTCACCGCCAGCCCCTTGTCGAGGGACGTGTTCGGCTCCCACTTGAGCACCTTCCTGATGAAGGTGTTGTCGGAATTGCGGCCGGCCACGCCTTGCGGCGCCTCCAGGTCATAGGTCCGCTTCAGCTTGACGCCGGCAATCCTCTCCACCTTGCTGACGAGCGTGTTGATGGAGACCATCTCGCTCGAACCCAGGTTGATCGGCGTGGCAATCAGGTTGTCGCAGTGCATGATCTTGTCGATGCCGACCACGCAGTCATCGATATACATGAAGCTGCGGGTCTGCTCGCCGTTGCCCCAGATGTTGATGCTTAGATCCTTCTTGTCCATTCCCTCGATCACCTTGCGGCACATCGCCGCCGGGGCCTTTTCGCGGCCGCCGTCCCACGTGCCGTGCGGGCCATAGACATTGTGGAAGCGCGCGATGAACGTCTTCATGCCACGCTCGTGCCAGTATTCCTCGCAGAACATCTCGCTCATCAGCTTCTCCCAGCCGTAACCGCGCTCCGCCATCGCGGGATATGCGTCCGACTCCTTCAGCGCGCGAACATTCGGATCCTTCTGGAGCAGCGTGTTGTAGGCGCACGCCGAACTGGAGAAGAAATAGCGCCGGGCACCGGCGCGATACGCCGCCTCGACCATGTGGGTGTTGATAAGGATGGAACGCAGGCACTCGATGCGGAATCGCTCGATGAACCCCATGCCGCCCATGTCGGCGGCCAGGTTGTAAACCTCCACCGCACCCTCGCAAACCCGCCGGCAGTTGTCCTCGTCGCTCACATCCAGGCAGAGATTCTCCACCCCGGGCACGTGGAGGTACCACTCGTACAGCGGCTTCTTGTCCACGGCGCGGATGTTGGTAAAACCCTTCTTCTTGAAATAGAGGGCGAGGTTGCCGGCGATGAAGCCGCCGGCCCCGGTGATGACGATCCGCTCGTCCTTTCTCAAGGGTGGATCCTTTTCCACGACACGTTTCTGCTCCTGCATCGATGTTCTCCGTTCTTTCTTGTGTTGCTTGAGCCTGCCCGTTCTCGGCGGCTTGGAATTGACGCCGTTCATTAAAGCTCCTGGGTTCAAATGCCGGAATGGCAAAAGTTGGCCGGTGCATGAGGAATCTTGACCTTCCAGGAAGCCCAACCCCCATCCCGGTGGGCCGCCCGACCCAGGCCAGGCGCCGCCCCGGATTGGCTGAAGCCTTTCGGTGCCCGGTTGCAACCGGTTGTCGAAGAGTCCGTATTGCGGCTGCTCACCATCCGACCCTGACCGCGCCTGCCTCCGAGTGGAGCCGGTTTCCGGCTCGCAGGGTGGAATTGAACCGATCCCGAATGCGGCGGACTTTCTTTGAGCCCGGGCTAGTTTTCACCCTGCTGGCCGAGGTATTTCATCACCGCCTCGTGCCGGGAATGGACCTGGAGCTTGTTGTAGATGTGCTGTAAATGGGTGCGGACGGTGTCGAGACTGATGCCCATGTGATCGGCGATTTCCTTGTAAAGGCTGCCCTTGGCCAGCTGGGAGAGAATTTCCGTCTCGCGCTTGGTGAGCGCCTCCATCTCGGTGGCCGCCGCGGCGCCGGCGGCCTGGCGTTGGTGGAAGAACAGCACGACCTTCCGGGCGATCTCCGGTGACATGGGCGAGCCTCCCTTGTGTACCTCGTGGATCGCACTGATGATTTCCGCCGGACGCGCGCGCTTGAGCAGGTAACCGGTCGCGCCCGCCTGAAGGGAGTTGAAGATCTGCTCGCTGTCCTCATAGACCGTCATCATCACCAGATGCAGCCTGGGCCAGCGGCTCTTCAGTTCGCCGACCAGCTCGATGCCACTGCGGCCCGGCAGGTTGATGTCCACCAGGGCCACATCGGTGCTTTCTCCGGGAAAGTGTTTGAGCGCATCCTCGGTGCTGGGGAAGTCCGCCACGCAGCGCAGCCTGGGGGCCTCGTTGATCATCTCAACCAGCGCGTCACGCACACGGGCATCGTCTTCCACTATGGCAACTCGAATGGGCATGCGCAGATCAGTTCCGGGAAGGTGAGGCTGTGGACGGCTCGCGCCGCTTTGTGTCCGGGGCGGGTCCGCCCGGCAGTCGGACCTGCAAGCGGACGCGGGTGCCTTGACCGGGTTCTGAATTCACCCGGCAGTGACCGCCAATGGTTGCGAGGCGCGTGTTCAGGTTGGCCAGCCCGTTGCCGTCGCCAGCAAGCCCGTCCATCCGGAAACCTCGGCCATTGTCCTCGATGACGATTTCCAGGTCCGCCCCGTCGACACGCAGCCGCAACTGGACTTCGGTGGCCTCGGCGTGCTTGGAGACATTGGCCAGGGCCTCCTTGCAGGCGAGAAAGAGATGGTGTCGCAGGTCTGTGGGCAGGCTGAGGTCCGGAATGATCATGGGCAGATTCTGCCGGCAACGGGTGGAGGAGGATCGGAAGAACTCGTTGGCGTAATGGCTGAGGTAATCCACGAAATTGGGCAGGGTGTCTTTGCCCGGATTGACGGCCCAGACGATTTCATCCAGCGATCGAATCGCTTCCCGGGAACTGTTGGCCAGTCGCGCCAGGCGTTCACCGGCCTTACCACCCTCGCCGATTTCCCCCGCAACCATGTCGCTAACGAAAGCCATCTGCGTAAGGCGCGCCCCGAGGTCGTCGTGGATGTCGCGGGCGATTCTCATCCGCTCCTGCTCCAGCGCGCGCTCCTGTTCCAGCGCGCGCAGTTTGCGACGCATCTTCTGCACGTAGCGGTATCGAACGCCGCCCGCCACCACTCCGGCAAAGACCAGCAGGACCGCGAACCGGAACCATGCGGTCTGCCAGTAGGCCGGGGTGACCTCGAAAGGGAGCGACACCATGCGCTGGCTCCAGGCGCCCTCGCGATTGCCGGCGGTGAAACGAAAGATGTAGCGGCCCGGGGCAAGCCGCGGATAGGAGGCCACGCGAGTGGTGCCGTCGTCAATCCAATCCGGATCCAGGCCCACCAGCTGATGGCGGAATCGGATTTGTTCCGGGGACGTGAATCCGGGCGCGGTGTATTGGAAGTCCAATCTGGAGTACCCGAAGGGGAAGGCCAGGTCGTGATGATCCGCCACATCCTGGTTGTTCAAAAGCACCCGTTCCAGCACTGGCGTGGGCGGGGGGGCCTCCGGGGCAAGCGAGGCCGGATTCACCCAGACGGCGCCTTTGCTGGTGGCAAACCAAATGTTGCCCGCCCGGGTCTTCCAGGCCGATGGCTGGTAGCCCCCGATGCACTCGACGTTTGCCAGGCCGTCGTCCTTGCCGTAGCGGATCGAGTCAAAGTGGTCGCGCCGGCCATCGGCAAAATCCTCCAGATCCCGCCTCCGCACGCGCAGGATTCCCTGGTCCGAGCTCAGCCAGAAGAAACCCAGATCATCCTCCACGATGCTTAAGATCACATCATCGGCCAGCCCGTGACGCACGTCGGCAAAGACGAACCGGCCCTGGCGCAACCTTCCCAGGCCCCCACCCAATGTGCCGACCCACAAATCGCCTTCCGGGGCAAAGTACAACGCGCCGATGGAGGCGCCCGGCAGGCCGTCCGCAGTCCCATAGCTGGAAAACGCACTCCCGTCGTAGCGCCACAGTTCGCCACTGATTGTTCCCAGCCAGAGGTTGCCGCCGGCGTCGTCGGTGAGGGCCCAGATGGCCTCATTGGGCAGACCCTGATCGAAATACTCCTGCGGGGGTGTCATCGTATCCGCGGCAACGCGAATCAGGCCATCCGGCAGGCAGCCCAGCCAGAGCTGTCCTTGTGCATCCTGGTGCATGGCCCGGATCTGGCGACCGCGAAAGGCTCCCCAATTTCCCTGATGCCGCTGCTGACCGTCGTCAACCAAATAGAGCCCCCAGTCGACGGTGCCGACCCACACGCCGCCTCCGGGCTTCGGCAGCACACAGGTTGTGCCGATGTTCGTGAACCCGGACGCCTGGTCCAAACCGCCCTCGGGCGTCCACTTCATCAGCATTGGGCCCTGCCCGGAGAGCCAGATGTCTCCATTGGCCGCTTCGCAGACCGAGCGCAGTACCGACTGGGGCAATCCCTCCTGCATGGTGAGCCTGTGAAAAATCCGCGTCTGCAGACGACTCAACCCCCCTCCCTCGGTGCCAATCCACAGGTTGTCCTCGGCGTCCTCAAAAATGGCCAGGATCCTGTGCGAGGTGTCAAATTCACGCATGAATTCCCCGTCCGCATACCGAAACACGCCCTCTCTTTGGCTGCCAATCCACAGATCGCCCCGATGGTCCTCGAAGAGCACAGGCATCTGGTTGGGCCTCAAGGGCAACTGCAGGGTGACAAACGTCGGACTGGCGCCGGGCGGTGGAGTCTTCTGCAGCAGGTTGCCCGCGATGAACCACATGCCACCGTCGCGACTGGGGCACAAGATGACCGGCGAATTCTCGGTGACCGTGACATTGGTGACCACTCCCCCCACCAACTGACCGTAGGCGTTCCCCTGCGCAAACCACAGGGTTCCGTGCGCGTCCCGCACCAGCTGAATCGCCCCGTCGGTCCACCCTCCCCGCACCGCAGCCGCCGGATGCACCCGGGCCTCGGCATCCACCCAGGCCAGCAGTCCGTTTTGAAAACCAATCCAGAGGACGCCGCTCTGGTCCTCGCAGAGGGCGCTGATCGTCGGGTGAGGGAGCCCGCTGTGGCTGTCAATGATGGTGAACGCCCTGCCATCATACCGGATGATTCCGGCCGTGCCCGTGCCAATCCACAGGCGGCCTTGAGCATCCGTATGCAGCACGCGGCTTCGCGCCCGCGTAAAGCCCGGATGGAAGTCGCCCTCCATCCGCGTGAACGCCACGCCGTCAAAGCGAATCACGCCGAACGGTGTGCCGAGCCACAAGTAACCGTCCGGCGTCTGGGCAATGCAGGTGATGGTGTTTCGCGGAAGGCCGTCATCCGTCTGCCAGGTGCGAACCCAGTATTGCGACCCGTCCGGGGACAAGTCCGCGCCCCGGCAATTGATTGAGTGACCTCCCCAGAGCCAGAACAGGACCAGAGTGGCCGTGCAACCACGCAGTGCGTTGGACAAGCGATCAGGCAACGAAAACAAGATTCGTGGAGGAGCGGCTGCGCGTCAATCAACGAAACCGCCGCGCTACAGGCTCCCGTCCTTCAGGAAGAAGGAGATGTTCTTCTGCTCGGCAATGTAATGTTCCACGTTGGTTTTGGTGAGCGCCCGCGAGGAGGTGTAAATGGTCGGCTCGGACAACTGCGACTTGTCGCCCCGCAGGTACTTGTCCATGTGGACAATGGTCTGCTTGCCGATCTGGAAAGGGTTCTGGGCAATGGTTCCGTGGATGTCGCCGGCGAGAATGCCGGTCAGCGTGTCGGTGTTGTCATCAAAGCAGACGATCTGGACCGCTCCAACCTTGTCCGCTGCCTGCACCGCGGTACGCAGTGCCGGGCCGTGGTAGCCAGAAATGCCCACCACGCCGGCCAGCCCGGGATGCCCCGCCAACGTGTCCCTGGCATTCTGTTCGGCGACAGCACGGCTTTGTCCGTCCTCCCTCGTTTCCACAATCCGCACCTTCGATCCGGCCAAACCCCTCCGGATGCCTTCGAGACGGTCGATGGTGTTCTGTGCCTTGGCGTAGCCAATGAAGACCGCGACGTCGCCACCCGACGGCAGGGCCTCCTTGATCAATTCGGCAACCTGGCCTCCGGCGGCCACATTGTCCGTGCCGATATAGCTGACGCGCTTGCTGGCTGCGGCGTCACTGTCCGCGCAGACGAGCAGTGTCTTGGAGGCGATGGCGTTTAGAAAATCAGTCTGTTTTTCGGCATCGATCGGACTGATGGCGATGCCGTCCACACCGGACGCGAGGAGATTCGTCAGGATCTGCTGTTGTGCCTCGACGGTGGCCTCGGTGGGGTAGCGGAAATCCACATCCACATCCCCCAGTTGTTGGGCGGCGATGTCGCACCCAAGATTCACAATGGCCCAGAATTCGCCGGGGGAGTTGGCGACAAAAGCCAGGTGCAGTCTCTTGGGCGTGCGGCCATCGGCCGACTGGGCGCCCTGCTTGTCGCAGGCCTGGAACAGCAAGGCGCTGCACAGGGCCAGCAGGAGGAAATGCAGTTTCTTCGCAGGAGCAACCGCGGGAGCCGCTTTCGCGGCGGACGGGTTGCGCTTGCCGTTCCACACGGAACGGGCCGGATGGGTCTGGGGCAGATTAGGAGTCATGGGAAACAGCCTAGGCTGCTTTGCCGGATCTTAAAATCACATCATGATGTGATAGCGATAAGCGCAGGCGGTGAGGTAGAGTGTTGCTCATGAACTCCAGCCCGCGTCCCCGAAAGCAACGCATCTTCGCGCACCCAATTCAAGCCTTTACGCTGATTGAATTGCTGGTGGTCATCGCCATCATCGCCATTCTCGCGGCAATGCTGCTGCCCGCCCTGGCCAAGGCCAAGGCCAAGGCGTTGAATATCCAGTGTGTGTCCAATCTGAAGCAGGTCATGCTGGGCATCACGCTCTTCGCCGCGGACCACGATGACCGCCTGCCCTACAACATGAACCAGGATGGGACGCCCAACGGCAAGACGTTGGGGCTCAACACACGGAGTTCCTGGGCGGACAACTGGCCGGAGCGCCCCGAACTCGGCTATCACATCGCACCTTATCTGGCCAACGCCAGAACCCTGGTCAGCAAAGGCACCTCCGAGAGCATGCTGCTGGTCTGCCCGGCGTTCATTCGCAATCCGCAGTATACGCAGCGGGCCGTGGTGAACAACGATCCGAACCAGCAACGCCGCATGTATCGCCAGCGGGCGTTCGTGGAGGGAGCCACCCTGTGGGCCTTCAACTCGCCCAAGTTCGGCAACATCCGGAATCCCGCGGGCAATGGCGCCATCGTGGATGCCGATCGGAAGTTGCCGGGCGGCATTGCCTCCACCTTTGGCAACGAGGCCTGGAACCAGTTGCCGGACAATGCGGTTCACGGCGCCACCCGCAACTACGGCTTTTTCGACAACCACGTCTCCAGCCTGGCCGCCAACACCAACGGCCATCCGCAGAGCATGACCTTGGGCAGGCAGCCGTACGGATGGTTCAATGCCACGCGCTGAGGCGTGGGCGCCCCCTGTCACCACCAAACTTGCAAACCACCTCAACCCAACTCCAAAAAACCCATGAAAAAACCAATTCGTCACTTCACCCGTTTTCTATCCGCCCTCGCCGCCCTCGCCCTCCTGTCCGCGGGAGCATCCACCCAGGCTGGCATCATCAGCGTCAATCTCACGGAATTCGCGAGTGATGTTCAGCAGATCAACTCTGATGAAACCTTCGGCATCGCCAGCCAGGACAGCGTGGTGGGCGGCTGGGTGAACCTGAACCAGACCCTCACGGCCAACAACCTGGCCTTTTCAGACGGCACCGCGAGCAGCGTAGGCATGTCCGGCACCGCGCCGAACCAATGGGCCACTTTCAATGCCGCGTATGATGACACACCTCTCCGGGCCGGCATTGATGACTACGTAGGCACGCCGAATCCAACGGCCATCACTTTGACGGGCCTCGCGGCGAGCTTTCCCCTTGGTTACAAGGTGATCGTTTACGTGGGCGGATTCAACGCGCTCACCAAGGCCTCCATCTCCGACGGCACGACCACGTTCTATTATCGTCCGCTCAATCCGCCGGTTGCACCGGTCACCTTTGTGCAAACCACGGACACGGTGGGGACCACCCCGCCTGTGGCCCAGTATGCCGTCTTTGGGGAATCAACCGCCCTGACCACCAACACCCTCACCCTCACCCTGGACACGCCCGGCAGCGGCGGCTCCGGCCTGTGCGGCTTTCAAATCATCGGCACCACCTCCACCGAACTGACCGCCCGCATCTGGAAGGGCAACCTCAGTTCTGACTGGGACACGGCCACATTCAACTGGACCAATGTGTTCTACGGAGCCACCAACTATGCGGATGGCGACCCGACCTTCTTCACGGATGCCGCCGTGGCGGCGAATCCCACGGTGAATCTGACGGCCACGCGCAGCCCCGGGAGTCTGACCGTGGACAGCACCAAGAACTACACCTTCACGGGCAGCGGAATCGCGGGCGCCACCAGCCTGGCCAAGAAGGGCCAGGGCAGCCTGACCCTTTCCAATCCCAACACCTATACCGGCAACACGGTCATCAGCGCGGGCACGCTCAAGATTGGGGTCGGCGGGTCCATACCCGACGGGACGGGAGCCGGAGATGTTTCCGTGGCTTCCGGGGCCACACTCGACCTGAACGGCAATAGCGACGGCATCAACGGCCTGAGCGGCACCGGCACGGTGGACAACACCGGCGGCTCCGCCACGCTGACAGTGGGATTAAACAATGACGGCGGCACTTTTCCCGGGACGATACAAGGCGCCGCTGGCCTTACGAAGCAGGGCACCGGCACCCTGACCCTGACCGGAACCAATTCGCACACGGGCCCCACGACCGTGGCCCAGGGCACCTTGGTGCTGAGCCCCCTGTCAGCCTTCTCCCCGGACAGCGCCCTGGTGGTCAGCAATGGCGCCAATCTGGAGGTGAGCTTCACCAACAGCAGCTACGCGCTCTCCACGTCCGGGTCGATCAGCTTCACCGGCGGCACTGGGCTGACTGTGGATTACGGCGACGCCAGCGCAACCGCCTCCACCACACCCATCACGACCTCCGGCGCCCTGAACCTGAATGGGGTGACGCAGATCGGCATCCTGGGCGAGAACTTTGGCATCGGCACCTACACCATCATCAGTTACGGGTCCAAAACGGGCGGCGGCTCCATCAGTGCCACGCCCGCCTTCCTGCCGGGCGGCATGGCGGCAACCATCCAGGACACCGGTTCGGCCATCAACCTGCTGGTGACGACGGCTTCCGTTAACAGCCTGCTCTGGACGCAGGGAGACGGGGAATGGTCCACCAACAGTTCCCTCCTCTACTGGAACACCGGAACCAAGGCCTACCAGGAATATCCCAGCGGCACGGGTGACATCGTGACTTTCAACACCGCCAATTTCGGGACCGTGAACCTGCCCCATGACGTGCATCCCTACGCGGTCACTGTCGGCGGCGATTACGTCCTGAACGGTCCCGGCAGTATCACGGGCGCCACCGGCCTTACGCGCTCAGGCGACACCACCACCACCTTCACCCTCAACAACGCCAACACCTACACCGGCGTCACCGCCATCAACCAGGGCAACCTGCAGATCAACAATGCCAGCGCGCTGGGTTCGACGGCCGGCGGCACGGTCGTTGCCTCGGGGGGATCACTCGTCTTGAGCAACGGCATCACCTTGTCGGGTGAGCCGCTGACCCTCAACGGCAACGGCGTGGGCTCGGCCAATCTCGGCGCCCTGCGCACATCGGACACCAACGCCATCATCACGGTGGCCAGCCCCATCACGCTGGGCAGCAACGCCCGCATCCGTCCGGCCGATGGCGGTGAGATGGTCATTACCGGGCCCATTACCGACAACGGCAGCAACTACACCGTGTTTCTCCATGCCGGCCAGTCCAACACCGTTCTGCGCCTGGCCAGTTCCGGCAACGTGGCGGGCGATCTCACGGTCTATGGAAACACTGCCTCGCTCGGGTTGATCCGGTTTGACGTCAACGACGTCTTTCCCGGCTCGTCGCTGACCCTGGGCGGCGGTTTGTTTGACTTGAACGGCAAGAACCAGAACTTCGCCGGGCTCCTCGCCGGTTTCAATCCGACCCAGGGCGTGCTGACCAACAGCAGTGCCACGCCCGCGACCTTGACCATCAATTACGCGGGCACCAACGCCTCAGCCCAGACCCAGTCTGCGCTTTCCGGGTTGATCAACGTGGTGAAGGAAGGCGTCGGGGTGCAGTCCTTCGGCGGCGGCTCCGGAATAGCTCATTCCTACAGCGGAACCACCACCATCAACGGGGGCGTCTTCGGGGTCTCCAGCGACTTTTCCCGCGTGACCAACAGTTTCGTCGTGAACAACGGCGGCACGCTGCGTGGCTCGGGCAACCCCATCGGCGGCCCGGTCACCGTCAATCCCGGCGGCACCTTGTACGCCGGCTTCGCCTCCAACGCCATCGGCGAACTGACCATCAGCAACAGCCTGGCCCTCGCGGGCAGCACCATCGTGGCGCTCAACAAGGACGCTTCTCCCTCCAATGACGTGGTGAACGTGACCGGCGGGCTCACCTATGGCGGAACGCTGAGGGTGCTGAACATCGGAAGCAACCTGCTCGCGGTGGGGGACACATTCACCGTGTACCCGTCCGGCGGCTCGAGCTCCTTCGGTTCCATCGTCACCGACCCGGGTGTCAACGTGAGCTTCAACGGGCTTACCGGCGTGATCACCGTCACGGGCGTGAGCGCTCCACCCCTCACCTACACCCGGCTGGGCGGCGGCGTGGTGGAATTCGACTGGTCGGGCCCCTACAAACTTCAGTGGCAGACCAACACCCTGTCCGCGGGGCTCAAGACCAACTGGGTGGACTATCCCGACACCAGCAAGCCTGTCTACGTGACGAACAGCCCGGCGATCCCGGCGTCGTTCTTCCGGTTGAAGGCCGTGGCGGCGCCGTGACCTGGAATACGCAGCTCAGTACTACAGCAGTTTGCAGCGAAATTCGTTAACCACAACCGATCAGTACAACATTAGAACACCATGAAAACACCAAGTAAGAACACCCCGGACAGTCTCCGTCGCAACTTGTGCCTTTGCCTTGGGGCGGCGGGCGTCCTGTTCACCAGCATGATCACCCAGGCGCAGATCATCAGTCTCAACCTGACGGACTTCATAAGCGACGTTCAACAGATTGATGCGGATGAAGCCTACGGGGTCCCCGGTCTGGGGACTGTGGTGGGCGGGTGGATCAATCTCAACCGGACATTGACCGCAACGGACCTGGCCTTCTCGGATGCGTCCCCCAGCACTGTGGACGTCAGCATGACAGCTCCGAACGGCTGGGGGAGCGGTGTCGCCGGTGTCAACGATACGCCGTTGAAAGGGTTCCTGGATGACTACACCGCCACGGTCAATCCCACCACGCTGACCTTGAGCCAGCTGAACGCCAGCTTCCCGCTGGGATATTACGCAATTGTGTACCTGTCCGGTTTTGACCTGAACGACGGGGCCTCGATCAGCGATGGCCCCACCACGTTCTATTACCAAACCGTTAACTTCGCCTCCAGCACCTGGGACGGCACCCTGGTTCAAACGACCACCACCACGGACCTGGGCAGCGGCAATGCGCCGGTTGCGCAATACGCTGTCTTTGGGGCGCCGACCTCTCCGCTTACCGCAGACAGCGTGACCTTCACCCTGGACACGCTCTATGGCGGAGGATCGGGCCTGGGCGGAGTGCAGATCGTCGCGGTGCCGGAACCGTCCACCGCGATCACCTTGGGAGCGGGACTCGGTCTCGTCGCCCTGCTCCGCCGCCGGCGTCGGGCTTGACCCGGTTCGGGCTGCCGCCGGGCCGCGGAAGTGACGTCGGGCCCGGCGAGTCACTCGGGAGTCCTCCTCGAGACGTTTCCGGGGAGGACTCCTTACGGTTTGTTTCGGGCGGCGTCAGACATTGAATCAACTGAACCATGAATCCGGGATTACATCGCATATGAACCGCCGCACGCGCATCGCGCTGGCCCTGGGCGCCGCCCTGTTCACCTGTTCGGGTCGCGGCATGACGTATTATGTGGATGACACCGGAGGCGACAACGCGAACAGCGGCACCAGCACCAACGCGGCGTGGCAGACGGTGTCCGCGGTCAGCAGCCGGACGTTTTCCCCGGGGGACAGGATTCTGTTCAAGGCGGGGGGATCCTGGACGGGCGAGCTGGATCTGAACGGGAATGGCATCGCCGCCCATCCCATCGTGGTCGACCAATACGGCGCCGGGGCGAAGCCGCTGATTGACGGGGCGGGGTATGAATGCGCGGTGCGACTGCAGGGCGTTTCCTACTGGGAAGTGAACAATCTGGAGATCGTCAACGACGGCGGCCTCACCCTGAGCGGTGCCGCCGATTATCGCGCGGGGGTTCTGGTCAAGAGCGCTTTCACTTCGATCCGCAATCATATCCACCTCCGCAACCTGACCATCCACGACATCTTTCCGGAGTCGGGCCCGTATGGGCACGGGATTCACGTGGTAGCGGCCTGCTCCGGTTCGGTGGACACCTACTACGATGACGTCCGCATCGAGAACTGCCACATCAGCCGCACCGGCCGCTTCGGGGCGTGGGTGCAGCAGACGGGGTCCACCGCGGCGGCTCCATCCTACCGCTACATCCGGAACGTGATCCTCCGCAGCAATGTCTTTGAGAACGTGGGCGGTTCCGGCGCGGAGACCGGCTGGTGCGACGGGGTGCTGCTGGAAAACAACGTGGTGAATTACAGCGGGGCTTCAGTCGATCCGCGGCAGTGGGCACGCGGCAGCGGATACTGGCCGTTCAAGTGCCTGAACGTGCTGGTTCAATCCAACGAATTCCGGCATGCGCGGGGGGGCGGGGATTCGTGCGGGGTTCACATCGATTACGGCTGCACCAACGCCACTGTCCAATACAACCTGAGTCTCGACAACGAGGGGGGCTTTGTGGAGATCCTCGGCGATTGCAAGGATGCGACCTACAGATACAATGTCAGCATCAATGATGGTTCCCGGGTCAAAGGGGTGGGCGGGGCTTTTCAAGACGGGCATCTGATCTGGATCAGCAACTATGCCGGGGAGAGCAGCCCAACAAAAGGATCCACCAACCCCCAGGTCTACAACAACACCATCTATGTCCGCCCCGGCATCGCCAACTACCTCAAAATCATGGAGGGAAGCCAGGACACGTTTATCGGGAACAACATCTTCTTCATCGACGGACAGTCCACCTACACGGATGCCGGAACCAACACGGTTTTCCAGAACAACCTGTGGTATGGCAACGTGCCGGCCGGGCTCCCGGCGGATCCCGGGGCCGTGTTCGCCAACCCCGACCTGGTCAATGCCGGAGGCCTTGACGCGGCGGACTATCTACTGACCCGTCCGTCCCCGGCGCGCGGGGCCGGGGCGGTCATCCCCGACAATGGAGGATTCGATTATTGGGGAAACCCGCTGCCCGTGACGGCCCCCAGCATCGGGGCCAATGAACCCACGTTCTTCGGCGATGTCGCCATCAGCATCAACCTGACGGACTTCGCCATCACCAACCAGCAGATCAGCGCGGGCCAACCCTTCGGCATCCCGGTGCAGAACAGTGTGTACAGCGGATGGGTTGATCTGAACCGGACCCTGAATGCCTCCCACCTGCTGTATTCCGACGGCACTCCCAGCACCGTGGACATGACGGGAACAGCCCCCAACGGGTGGGGCACCTGCAACAGCGCCTACGACGGCACCCCGCTGGTGGCCGGGATCGATGACTATACGGCGACAACCAACCCGACCTCCGTCACCCTCAACCACCTGGCGGCCAACTTTCCCGGTGGATACAAGGTGATTGCTTATGTGAGCGGGTTCAACGGCAACACCGGGGCTTCCATCTCCGACGGTGTCACCGCGTTCTTTTATCAAACCCTCAATGATCCGGTCACGGAGTTCCAGGGGCTGCTGGTCCAGACCTGCGCCACCAACGACCCGGGGCCGGGCCTGGCGCCCTTCGCCCAATACGCCGTGTTCGGCGACCCGGTGTTGCTGACCAACGACACCCTCACCCTCACGCTCAACACCCTCTCCGGCAGCGGCGCCATCCTGGGGGGTTTTCAGGTTATTCCGGCCGGACAATTCACCGCGCAGGGTGTTCCCTATGGATGGTTTGCCTCCTTTGACGTTCCCGTCGACGACGATGCCGACGATGATCTGGACCTTGTGCCAGCCTGGCAGGAGTTCTTCGCCGGAACCGATCCGACCGCCGGCGACTCCTTCCTGAAGGTGATCGATGTTCGTGCCAACGGCGCGGATCTGGAACTCAGCTGGCTGGGCGGCGTCACCGGACAGCAATGCAACTGGAGCATGAGCGTGTCCAGCAACCTCACGGACTGGAGCGTCCTGGCTTCGAAAACCATTCTGCGCAACCCGGCCGGCACGAACACAT
>JALOTU010000246.1 GCA_025457725.1 Verrucomicrobiota bacterium | reverse complement strand
CGGCGGAGATGGCACCCTGAACGAGGTGCTCAACGGCATCGGCGATGTGCCGGACGGTTTCGCCCGGACCCGACTTGGCTTCATGCCCCTGGGCACCGTCAACGTGCTGGCGCGGGAACTGGGCATTCCTCTGGACCCCCACGGCTCGTGGTCGGTCATCAAGTCGAATCGTGAAGCGCGCCTGGATCTGCCGTGGATGGAGCAAGCCTGCGAAGGTCATACAACGCGCCGATACTTCATCCAACTCGCCGGCGCCGGCCTGGATGCGCGGGCCATCGAACTGGTGAACTGGGAAACCAAGAAGAAGATTGGGCCGCTGGCTTATGTGCTGGCCGGATTGCGGGCACTGCGCGAGCGCCCCGCCGCCATCGTTGCCAGTTCCGACGGACAACGGCTTTCCGGTGAACTGGTATTGATTGGCAATGGCCGGCTCTACGGCGGCAACTTCAGACTGTTTCACGAGGCGGATATGCGCGATGGGCTGCTGGATGTATGTGTCTTCCCCCGCGCGGGCTGGCGGACACTCTTTCGCTGCAGCTTGCCTTTGATGCTGAGCCGGCGCCTGCCAGCCGGGGCGGTGCGACGGTTTCAGTCCAGGACCGTCCGGCTGGAGAGTGCGGTTCGCGCCCCGCTGGAAGTGGACGGGGAGCTGGCCGGACAATTGCCGGCCGTGTTCAATGTGGAACCGCTGGGCTTGCGGGTGCTGGTGCCGGCATCGTTGGCCGGGAAGAAGGAAGTGTCCGGGCGACAGCCAGCGGATCGTGCGGGGCAAACGCATCAAACATGAGTCCGTGTTTTCTGGGTAGCACCGGTTTTCAACCGGCCCTGGGATAGGGGGCATGCAGGTGGGCTCCATTTGCCGGCTGGAAAGCCGGCGATACCTTACGGATCCAGACGCGTCTGCCCTGGCGGATCGCGCCGCCCGTGTTTACAGAAGGGCGGCACGCTGCTAGAACATGCGCGTGCCGGTCACTGCCGCCAATCTCTGGAAGCGCTACACCTCCCGCCGGGGACTGTTTCTCATCGCCGGCCCTTGTGTCATCGAAAGCGAGTCCGTCTGCCTGCGCGTGGCCGAATCGCTGGTGCGCACCTGCAGCCGGCTGGGAATCGCGTTCACCTTCAAGGCCAGTTTCGACAAAGCCAATCGAACCTCCGCACGGTCCTTCCGCGGGCCGGGCCGGGACTCGGGGCTGAAGGTGCTCGATCGGGTGCGGCGCGAGTTCGGAGTCCCGGTCCTGACGGATATTCACACCGAGACGGAGGCGGCCCTGGTGGGCGAGGTGGCGGACGTGCTTCAGATTCCCGCGTTTCTCTGCCGGCAGACCGACCTGATCGCCGCCGCCGCCGCCACCGGTCGGATCCTGAACATCAAGAAAGGGCAGTTCCTTGCGCCGGGCGACATGGCGAGCGTGGTGGAGAAGGCGCGGGCGGCCGGGGCCCGGCACATTTTGCTGACCGAGCGGGGCACCACCTTTGGCTACCACAACCTGGTGGCGGACATGCGGTCCATCCCCATCCTGCGGCGACTGGAGTTGCCGGTGGTCTTTGACGCCACCCACTCGGTGCAATTGCCGGGTGGGGCGGGCGATCGGTCGGCGGGCGAACGGGAGTTTGCCCCCGTCCTGGCGCGGGCGGCCGTGGCGGCCGGGGCTTCCGGGGTGTTTATCGAAACCCATCCGGATCCGGACAAGGCGCTCAGTGACGGACCCAACATGATTCCACTCCGGGACATGGGCGGGGTGCTCCGGCAATTGGTGAAGATTCACCAGGCCCTGGATTGACATGGCCCGACCCTCCCTCCACACCCGCCTGCGTCGTGTGCGCCTGCTGCTCTGCGACGTGGACGGCGTCATGACCGACGGCTCGGTGTTCATGGGCGCCGGCGGGGAATTCAAACAATACAACGTGCCGGACGGGCTGGGGTTGCTTCTTCTGCGCCGGGCCGGGATCCTTGTGGGTTGGATTTCCGCCCGCCCGTCCCCCGCCACCCGCGCGCGCGCCCGCGACCTCAAGATTGACTTCCTCCTCCAACCCACCGACGGCAAAGTGCCTGCGGCCGAGAAGCTCCTCCGCGAACTCCAGTTGAACTGGGACCAGGTGTGTTACGTCGGAGATGACATACTCGACCTGGGCATGCTCAAACGAGCGGGCGTCGCCATCGCACCGGACAACGGAGTGGCCGAAGCCAAGACTCTGGCGCATCATGTGACCAGCGCCCGGGGCGGACACGGAGCGGTCCGGGAAGTGTCCGAGTTGATCCTGAAAGCCCAGGGAAAGTGGGCTGCAGTCATTGCTGAACATGCGAATTGACGTCTTCCAAACCCGTTGGGGATGGCCCGCGCGGGCCGTGTTTCTGTCGGGGTGCCTCCTGGTTGCCGTCGGAAGCGTGGCTCAGCAGTTTCCGGCGGGCATGTTCTTCAAGGATTTCAGCCTGCCACAGAATTATGGGCCGCCGCACGAAACCCGGATGAAATCCCTGTTGCAGGGGGCCGAGGCCGTGTCGCAGGAAGGCGGCGGCATTCTCATCCAGAAACTCAAACTGCAGACCTTCCGCGAGGACGGCGCCGGGGAGTTTGTCCTGCAGGCCGACACCTGCCTTTACGATCCCAAACTCCGCAATGCCAGCTCTCCCGGCCCCCTGGAGATGCGAACGGCGGATGGTCGCTTTTCCACGGCCGGCGAGGGTTTCCTCTGGCGCGAAGCCGAGTCCAGGCTCATCATCTCCAACCGTGTCCACACCGTGATCCTGACCGGCGGCAAACGGTCCGATAATCCATGAGACTGATCCTGACTTCCATTCTGCTGCTCGCCCCCAGCCTCCCGGCGCCCGCGCAGACCAACCCGGCGCCGGCGGAAGCGGCGATCGAAACTCCCATGGACGCTGAGCCGGTTCCCGGCAACCCGCCTCCCGCCGATCCCGGAACGTCAACGAATGCAGCTGCGTCCATTGAGACCCACATTTTTTCCGACACGGTCGAACTGGGGATCAAGACCCGGTCGGCCGTTTACCGCGGCAATGTCCGGCTGGAGGATCCAAGGATTCATCTCACCTGCGAGCAACTGACGGCGGATGTGCCGGAGGGCGGCGAACGGGTGGAACAGGTGATCGCTGAAACCAATGTGGTGATCACCATGGTGGACGAAAAGGGACTCACCAACCGGGCCTTCGCCGACAAGGCCGTTTATACCTATCGGGTGGTCGGCGCGGTGACCAACGAAATCGTGGAGTTGACGGGGGCATCCGATCCGCATGTCGAACGGCCCGAAGGCGATCTCTATGGCAACCCCATTGTCTGGGATCGCACCCGGAACCAGGTGCGGGCCACGAACCAGCGGATGATCTATCGGGGCAACCCCGCCGGCAACACCAACGCCGCCTCCGGAACGTCCCTTCTCGGGCGGGAACCGGAAGCCGGCGCGGCCGGGCCCTCCGCCGCTTCCCAACCGGGCGAACCGGCCGCAGACAAACCCGCCGATGAATGAGCCGGACGTGATGCCTGCCGAGACGGACGCCGTCGCCGGCCCGGACGGATACCTGTTGACCACCGAGCAGCTGGTCAAGGAATACCGTGGTCGGCGGGTGGTCAACGGCGTGTCCATCCAGGTGGGCCCGGGCGAAATCGTTGGGCTGATGGGTCCCAACGGCGCGGGCAAAACCACCACGTTCAACATGGTGGTGGGAGTGGTGCGGCCGGATGCCGGGGGGGTGCATTTCCAGGGGGAAGAGATCACGCGGCTGCCCATGCATCAGCGCGCCCGCCGGGGCATGGGCTACCTGACGCAGGAACCGTCGGTGTTCCGCAAGCTCACGGTGGAACAGAACATCCTGGCCATCCTCGAGACCTGCAAGGTCGGCCGACAGGAACGCGCGATCCGCCTGAAGAGCCTGCTGGAGGAACTGGACCTGACCAGCCTGGCCGGGAACATGGCCTACACCCTGAGCGGCGGGGAGAAGCGACGGCTGGAAATCACCCGGGCGCTCGTCACCAGCCCGCAGCTGTTGCTGCTGGACGAACCTTTTGCAGGCATCGATCCCATCGCCGTCTACGAAGTGCAGAAGATTGTGCGGCGGCTGCGCGAGCGGGGGTTGGGAATCCTCATCACCGACCACAACGTCCGGGAGATGCTCAAGCTGATTGATCGGGGCTACATCATCCACAAGGGCGAGGTGTTGTGTGACGGGTCCGCCGAGTTTCTGGCCCATGACCCGCAATCGCGCGAAATCTATCTCGGGCCCGAGTTCAACATGTAAAACCCGCCGCCTCCGCGGCAGAACCAGCACATCCCCATGCCAAAGTTCAAACACGACCGGGTCACGGTGGAATCCTTCTACTCCAATCACGGCGACGATCTCCAGATGAAGCTGCTCACCGATTCCGGCGGGCTGAAACGGATCATCCGCGAACCCACGGTGAACCGGCCCGGGCTGGGCCTGACGGGCTTCACCAAGTATTTCGCCTACAAACGCGTGCAGGTGATCGGCAATGCCGAGGCGTTTTACCTCAAGTCCCAGTCCTCCGCGGAGCACGCGCAGCGCTGCACGTCCATCTTCGCGTTCAAGATTCCCTGTCTGGTGTTCAGCCGGAGCCTGCATCCGGATCCGGCGTTTCTGGAGGCGGCGGCCGCCTCCGGGGTGCCGGTCTTTCAAACGCCCCTGGTGACCATGAAGTTCATCAATCTCGCGACGCTCGCGCT
>JALOTU010000245.1 GCA_025457725.1 Verrucomicrobiota bacterium | reverse complement strand
GTCGGAAAGGAAGTTCCGCTGGCGCCGAGAACGTAATTCACCGCCACGGGATTCAGCGGCGTCAGGCGCAACAGGAACTGGAACCGAACCCCTTCGGCAGCGACCGCCCGGTGGATCGCCGCCAGTCGCGGACGCCCGGCGAGCGACCGGCAAACGGTGTCGTGAAGAAAGCGTCGTGACAGCGTGAAGTTGAGGCTGGCGGTGCCGTAGCAGGCCAGGATCATGACCAGCGTTCCGCCAACCACGCCAAACAGCGCGCCCGCAATCACCGCGAACACGGTGTCCGGGACAAAGACGGAGGTCAGAAGCACCGCTCCGGCGACGAAAACGACCGGCCCGAGCCAGCCGTGGGAACTGATCCAATGCTCGATGGTCGGTATGTGATGCGCGAATTCGCGTCCAAACACGAACGCGAGCACAACCAGCAGGCTGAGAACCACCAGCTTGATCATCAGGCCCACGTTTCCCGGACGCAGGAATGGATTGGAGGTGGGCGTCTTCAAAATCAGCAACCTTCCGGATCCATGGAGATCCGGGGCAGGGCGATGGCCTGGGAGATTTTGCTGAGTTTCATGGCACACAGGAGGCTGGCAAGGCCCGACGTACGACTCATGCCGCGCATCAGCCTAGGGCGGGGCGCCGGAGGAGACAAGTCGTTGAATGCTTCCGGCCCGGAGTTTCTTCCCGATTTACTCAGCTCAGGCGGCAGGGGGTTCAAGCCGTTCTTTTCCGCTTCCCCCTGCGATTGAGTCCCGGTCACCACTTCCTTCAACTCCGGTCGCGGGGTGGCAACCTTGATGGCGGTGATGGTCCCCGGGGCGTCAAGAGAAAGGACTCCGCGCCGCGGCTTGCGCGGTGGATTGCCAGTCCACGGGGATGAGGGTCGCCTGGCGGAAGTTCGCGACCCGGGGGCCAGGTTTGTCAGAACCCCGGAAGCCGACGACCGTCGGGGCATCCGCGTTGCGGGTGCCTGCTCATTTGGCTCGTTTCTTTTCCCAGTTGGCTGCCACGCGCAGGCCGGGTTTCCAGGCATGTTCCCTTCCATTGACCATGAGGGTGCGCGGCAGCATCTGGATTTCCTGCCCGAGCACCTCAAGGGTGACGGTGCCGGGCAGGAAGGTCGGGTCCATGAACACGCATTGGCCAAACGGGACCGGGAAGGGAACCGCTTGGCCCGGCTCGAAACGGAGGTGAACGTTGGTGGCGAGGATGTTCGTGGGCTGACAGCCCAGTTGAATCTCCACATTGGTGATGGACAGGCCCGGTTGGCCAATGCGCAGGACCGGGGAGGATTCGGGTTCCTTGATGAAGCTGACTTCCCAGGGGCCCAGTTTGCTGCGCCGATGTTCAATCCAGGCAAAACCAACGATGTAGAGACCAAGTGCCGCGACGAACGCGATGACCAGATGTTTGCGCAACGAATCCTTTTTCACGGAGATTCTCCCAGTGGCGGAGGTGGTGGAGCCTAGGGGGTTCGAACCCCTGACCTCCTCATTGCGAACGAGGCGCTCTACCAACTGAGCTAAGACCCCATCCCGCCTGTCCCAAGGAGTATCGTAAGACCGCAGAACGACCAGCCGCAAGCAGTTTCAGCGACCCTGAAGCCGGGACTTACTGTTCGGTGGGATAGCCGGTGATATAGGTCTCCAGTTGCTGGATCGCGGTGCTTTGGGCCTGGATGACCCAGTTGACGAGATCGCCAATGGAAACGATTCCCACCAGGGCCTCATCATGAAGCACGGGCAGGTGGCGGATGCGGGTCTGGGTCATCAACCGGAGGCATTCCTGAACCGTCGTAGCGGGGCTCACGGAGACTACTTTCTCGGAAAGGATTTCCCGCACCGGTGTGGTCTTGGAGGACTTTCCCTTCAACACGATCTTCCGGGTGTAATCACGTTCGGAGATCATCCCCACCATCCTGCCCTGGTCCTTCACCACCAGCGCGCCGATGTTCTTGTCGGACATCATCTGGATGGCGTCGTACACCATGGTTTCGGGGCTGACGCTCCAGACGTTGCCGCCCTTCGACTGAATCAACTCACTGACCGGCGCATTTGGTATCATAATCACCTCATCCTTCACTGGCCCCGACGGCAGGCTGTTGGACAAATTCGGCCGTCCAGCCTCCGGGGCGCATGGGTTACACAGACACAGGGTCTTGTCTGAATCACAAACCACCCAAGGCATTCTGCGCAAGTCTTTTCTCCCCGCATCTTTCAATCCGACCCGCCGCCGGATTGCGTTCGGGCGGCGGTCAGGAGGTTGCCGGTGGCGTCCGACACCCTCCAACCGCCGCGATGGAACCGCAGCGTCACGGCCCCCTGTTCGCGCGTGCTCAAAACCTGTGCCCCGCTTGCGCGCAAGCGTGACAGCAACCGGACGGAGGCGCGTCGTCGCGCCGGCCACTCATCATCCCCCACAACGATCAGGGCCGGATGAATGACGCGCAACAAATCCCCGATCAAGGGTTCGCCCTCCCCCGGCAGCCCGGTGATGACAATGTCGGCGCGCAATGCCTCGGGTGGGGTTTCGTCGAGCAGCCTGCGCTGTCCGGTCATGTCGAGGTCGGAGAGCAGCAGGATGCGACTGCCGTGGAGGGTTCCCCGCAGGACAACCACTCCTTCATCCGCGCGCCGCACCTTCAATTCCTCCGGGGGGGCCAGGATGGTCCAGTCCTCGAGCCGGTCTCCCGCATGCAACTGGGTGAGGGTGACGAATTCCGGCAGCGGGGCTTGCGCCAGCTGACGGTAGCTTGGGGATCGGAACCGCACTCCGCTCAGGCCCAGCCGCTCTGGTTGGAACTGTTGGAGCATCAGCAGCGCGGCTCCCATGTGTTGTTGATCGCCATGGGTCAGCACGAGCGCGCTGATCCGGTTCTCACCCCGCGTCTGCAGGAAGGGCTGGAGCACCGAAGTGAAGGCGTTGGTGTTCCCGCAATCCACCAGCATGGGATGCGTTTTCCCTGGCATCTTGAGATGCACGGCGAGTCCGCCATGCAAGGGCAGCACGGTCACGCTGGCGGAGGCCCGGTGCGCCTGGATCCGGCCGGCCAGCAATCCGGCCATCACCAGGACGGATCCGATCAGAAACCACCTGGTTCCGGCAGCGCGGATCCAGCCGAACGCGAGCACCAGCAGAGTGCCATAATAGACCGTCAATAGCGCCGCCGAGGGCGACGCCACATGATGGCAGGCGCCGGGCACGGCCGAGACCCGTTCGCTGATGCCCATCATCACGTGCATCCAGAACCAGGCGCCATGATTGAACACGTCGGAAATCCAGGGCCACCAGGCTCCCGTGGCCAGACTCGCCAGCGCGCTCGCCAAAGCCGCCCCGGCACAGGGCACCACCAACAGGTTGGCCACCAGTGTCCCGGGGCTGACGAGGTGAAAGTAATGTGCCGTCAGGGGCATGGAACCCAGCCAGGCGGCGAGTGAGGTGGCCGCCATGAGCAGCAGCCATCGCAACGGTTTGCCCGCCCAGCGCTGCCAGCGGGGAACCAACGCCGCGGGGAGCAGGGGATCGGGTTGCAGCAGCCGCAGCACGTGCTCCTGAAGCGGCGGCAGCAGGAGGGCGAGCGTAAGCACAACGGCGAACGAGAGCTGAAACGACGCCTGCAACAATTGTCGGGGATCAAACAACAAAATCAAAAGCGCCGCCGCCGACAACGAGTTCAGCAGGTTGGAGGGGCGGCGCAACGACCAGCCGCCGAGAATGATCGTCATCATCACCGTGGCCCGGACCGCCGAGGCCTGCCAGCCGGTGGCGGCGGTATAAAACCAGAGGAGGGGAATGAGCAGGGCGCCGCAACATCCGCGGGGCACACGCAACAACCGGAGAACGGCCAGCACCATTCCGGCAATCAACGCGATGTGCAGTCCGGAAATCGCAAATAGATGCATCGTTCCCGCCCGGATGAAGGGCTCTTCCACCTCGTCAGTGAGCGCGGTTTTCCAGCCCAGCGTCATGGCCTGCACAAGTCCGGTCGCCGGATCGTCACCCGGCAATCCCCGCGACAACGTGGCCCTGGCCCATTCCATGAACCGGTCGGTCAGGGGCGGCCCACAGGTTGATCCCGAGGCCAGCGCCCAATCCCCCGGGCCGTCGGTGCGCAGCTGGAAGTGGACGCCCCGGGTTGCAAGGTAGGCGGCGTAATCGAACAAACCTTCCGCACGCGGTCCGTCCGGACGGCTCAGCACGCCGTTGACCTCGACAAATTGTCCCCGGCAAAAGGCCGGACCCAGCGTGCCCGCTGAACTTGCCGCAATCCTGCCGGTGGCGCGCATCCACGACCCGGTATGGAACCGGAACCCGGTGACATCCAACTCGCAGAGCGTCCGATACCGGGGTTCGCCATTCCGGGTTCGAACCCTGAGATCGGGTGTTTCCGCCAGGCGCCCGCGCACTTCCGCCAGCACGGGGGCGTCGCCGACCAGACGGCGCAGATCGTGGTCCGACCCAATGCGGTTGTGCAGGGTGAGATTCAGCCAGCCGGCGAGGATGAGGAGTGTGGGGCAGAGGAGGGAGCGGAGGGGCTGTCCCCCCAAGCATCCCAGGAGCACCCCGGCTGCGTACAGGCAAACCACACGCAGGAGCGGATGCAACATTCCGTGGCCGCATTACACCGGGGGTGGCGTTCAAAGGAAACTCCAAACTTGCGTTCCCCGGGACGGTTCAGGAAAACGTGCGGCCGATCCGTGGGGTGGGGCGCTGCTGCGTCGGCGCCTGGCTGCGCGGCAGCGCAGCCCCACCGCTCGCCCCTGCCAGAGCTACAGCAACGATCTCAGAAACGCCACGCATTCGCGCGCATGGGTCAAGGGAATCATGTGGCCCCCGTCCAGAATCAGATCGGCCTCGGGCGGCATGGGAATCACCTGGTCGTCCCTGCCATGAATGCGCCGGGGCGTGATGCGGCTTTCGTCCAAACCCTCCCACTCGAAAATGGCCCTGCAGGTGGCACGAATGAAATCGGGATCGCTGCGGGCGAACATCTTGAAGAGATCGCCGGGAAACTTTTGCGCGATGGCCTGGGTGAGTTTAAAAGGGGTGTAGGCGGCCAGCGGATGGAGCACGGCGAGCAGCCGGCTGATCTCCTCCTTGCGCCGGGCGCTGCCCATCAGGACCAGCTCCCGCAAATCCCGGAGCCGGGCAATCTCACAGGACACCATGCCGCCCAGGGAGTGACCGACCACCACGCTGCCGTCGAGGATGCCTGCCTCGCGAACCATGCGTGCGGCGATGGCACTCAGCGAGGGCTCCCCGCGGTATGCGGGCCAGTCGAGAAAGACGCAGTCCGGCAGTGAAAGCCAGTCGTCGCGGAACATCGTGTGGTCCGCGCCCATGCCTGGAAGAATATAGATCATCGCCGGGGCTTACTGTGATTGCGGAACTTTGACCTGCCACAGGAAGGTGGCGCCCAATACGAACAGCAGGATGAGGGAAAGGATGCCGACCCGTGGGCTGCCGGTAAGGGATCCCACGCCGCTCATCAGCACGGGGCCGATGATCACCGCGAACTTGCCCAGCATGTTGTAGAAGCCGAAAAACTCGCCGGCTTTGTCCGGCGGGATCAAGCGGGCGAACAGCGATCGGCTCAACGACTGCACGCCCCCTTGAACCAGCCCCACGGTCACGGCCAGGGCATAGAAGTGGGCGACGGTGGTCATGAAATAGCCGAACACGCACACCCCGGCGTAAACGCCCAGCCCGATCAGAATGCCCGTCCGGGCGCCCAGTTTTTCTCCGACCTTGCCGAAGACAATCGCCGCCGGAAATCCCACGAATTGCGTCACCAGCAGCGCCAGGATGAGGCTGTTGCCCGGAAGCTTGAGTGAAGCCCCGTAATCGACCGCCATGCGAATCACCGTGTCCACGCCGTCGATGTAGAGCCAGTATCCGATGAGAAACGTAAATACGGTTTTGAGCCGGCGGATTTCGTGGAAGGTGTTGCGCAGCTGGGTGAGCCCGTCGCGGACGGCCGTCGCGAGGCTGGAGGATTGATTCTTCAATCGTGCTTCGGGCACGAACAGCAGGAGCGGGATCGTGAACACCGCCCACCAGAGTGCGACGGTGAGGAAGGACCATCGCACCGCCTGGTTGACGTCGGAAAACCCGAACACTTCCGGCCGGGTGACCATGAAGACATTGAGGGCGAACAGGAGTCCGCCGCCCACATAGCCAAGGCCGTAACCCAGGGCGGACACCACATCCAACTTGTCGCGGTCCGCCACGTTCACCAGCAGGGAGTCGTAAAAAACATTGCCGCCGGAGAAGCCGATGCTGGCGAGGGCGAACAGGGTCAGCGCCAGCGCCCATTGACCCTCCGCCGCGAAATGCAGCCCCACGGTCATGGCCACACCCAGCGTGGCAAAAAAGAGCAGAAACCGCTTGCGCGCGCCGCCCCGGTCGGCGATGGCGCCCAGGATGGGGGCCAGCAGGGCCACGATGATGCCCGCGGTGGAATTGGCCACGCCCAGACGGAAACTGCTGGCGGTTTCCGTCGCGCCCGAACTCCAGAAGGCCTTGTTGAACAGCGGCACAAACCCGGCCATCACAGTGGTGGCAAAGGCGGAGTTGGCCCAGTCATAGAAGGCCCAGGGCAGGGCGCGTTTGAGCCATGTTTGCTTCATGTGGCGGAGAGTGTGCAGCCGTCGGCCCGGCCGCGCCAGTCTGGGGTGTGCTTGAAGGCGGGTGAGGTAGGGATGACGCGCTGCGCCGTCCCCGCGCCGTAACAGGCGCGGAACGACTCACGGCAAGCGTGCGTGATGCGACATTCGTTCCGACCGCTCGACGCGGTCGGGGCCGGCGCAGCGCGTCCAGCCCTGCCGTTGATGGCATCACCCACCTTTAGCCACATGGCGCCAGCCTTGGTTTTCCAGAATGAGCTTGTGCCCGGCCCGACTTGTTGTGAGGCTGGGCCGGTATGAAAAAAATCCTCATAGCGGTGGTGTTGAGTCTGGTGACCCTGGCTGTGTTCACGGGCTGCGAAAAGAAACAGGAACCCGTGCCCTCCGCGCCGGACGCTCCTGAGGCCCCTGCGGCACCAGATGCGCCCACAGCCCCCGAAACTCCGTAATTGGGGTTTCAGGAGTCCGCATTCCCGATCTTATTCAAATCAAGCCGGACCCTCACGGAGCCGGCTCTTTTTTTTAACACAGAGACACTGAGAACGCAGAGCCACCCGGAGCCTGGTGGGGAATCGCAGGTTGCCTTTCCGCAGTCATGTCTCCTCCCGAAGCCGTGCTGTAGGCGACGACGTGAGGAGTCGAGGCTGATGTGGGGCACTCCTCACGTCGTGCGCTACAGGGTT
>JALOTU010000244.1 GCA_025457725.1 Verrucomicrobiota bacterium | reverse complement strand
AGATACGCGCTGAACTTGATCCGTTCGGCCACGGCGCCGCTGATGAGCGCGGGGGTGATGATCACGAACATCATCTGGAACAGCATGAAGGACTGCTGCGGAATGGTGCCGGCGTAATCCGGGTTGGGCGCGGTGCCCACGCCCTGGAGGAAGAGGTATTGCAGGGGGTTGCCGAAGAATGCGTTGCCCTCCCCGAAGGCCATGCTATAGCCGTAGATCATCCAGATCAACGACATCACCCCCATCAGCACCAGGCTGTGCATCATGGTGGAGAGAACGTTCTTGCTGCGCACCAGGCCGCCGTAAAACAGGATCAGGCCGGGCGCGGTCATCATGAGCACCATGCCGGAGCTGATGAGCATCCAGGCGTTGTCCCCGGTATCAATCCCCTCCGCCGCCTCATCGGCCAGCCGGGCGGATTCAAGTTGGGCCACGCGCTGCTCGATCGAGGGTTCGGCGGCGGCGGCGTTGGAAACGGGAAGGGCGGATCCGCACAGCAGGAGGAGGGGACAGAGCAGCAGAATGCGCCGAAGCGCCCGGGTCGATGTCATGCATGCTAACCTGCTCAATCCGACCAAGTCTTGTCAATTCGCACCTTGAAATCGTCGAGCCAGGTCACGGCGTCCGTCTTGGTCCGCAGCCCAGCCCGGCCGGCGGACGCAAACGTGACGTCGCGCCCCTCGAATCGCTGGTGTCGATCCGGGGTTGCTATTTCATCACGAACGCCCGATGCCGGGCGAAGATTGGTCGGAGCGATTTGGACAACCCGTCCTGAATGGCCTGGAGCTCCTGGTAGATCTCGACATTCGCCTGGTCCGGTTCCGCGGTTTCGGCGCTGTTGAGCTGCACGAATTCATCCGTGATCTCGCTGATCCCGACCTTGTCCCCCTGCTGCAACCGCCAGCACCAGAGCGCCTGCAGCGCCGCCCCGTACGCGGCCCCCTCGCCCACCTTGAGCGTGACCACTTCCGCGTTGAAGACATCCGCCATGATCTGGCGCCAGGTGGCCGAGTTGGATCCGCCGCCGGTCGCGCGAATCTGCTTGGTCTTCACCCCCAGTTTGGCCAGGCGCCGCAATCCGTAGTTCATCCCCATGGTCACGCCCTCCGTGGTGCCGCGGGCAAAGCACTCGGTGTTGAACGTCTTCTGGCTGATCCCGAAATACACGCCGCTACCGTCCGGCACGTTCGGCGTCCGCTCACCTTCCAGGTAGGGCAGGAAGATCAACCCGTTGGACCCCGCCGGACCCCGCGCCACCGTCGCGTCGAAGGCGCGATGGTCCATCTTGAAGTCGCGCCGGATGAGCTCGGTGGCCACGGTCACGTTCATGGTGCACAAGAGCGGCAACCACTGGTTGGTGGAATCGCAAAACGCCGCGATCTCCCCCTGCGGATCCACCACCGGCTTGGCGGCGCAGGCGTAAATGGTCCCGCTGGTGCCGAGGCTCGCGGTCACAATGCCCGGACGGGTGTTGCCGGTGCCGATGGCCCCCATCATGTTGTCGCCCCCGCCCGCGCTGACCAGCACATCCGGGTTCAATCCCAGTTCGCGCGCCGCCTCGGCCTGCAACCGGCCCGCGGGTTGGTCGCTCGAGATGAGGGGCGGGAGTTTGTCGGCGAGATTGGGGTCGATGGCCTGGAGGGTTTCCCGGCACCACTCACGTTTGCGAATGTTCATCAGCGCCGTGCCGCTGGCATCGCCGTATTCCATGACGCGCTCGCCCGTGAGCCAGAAGTTCAGGTAGTCGTGCGGCAGCAACACGGTGGCGAGCCGGGCGTAGTGCTTCGGCTCATGCTTTTTCAACCAGAGAATCTTCGAGGCGGTGAAGCCCGGCAGCACGGCGATGCCCTGCAGCTTGATGGTGGCCCGGGCGCCGCCCAGGGTTTCCATGATCTCGTCGCACTCCGCGGCCGTGGAGGTGTCACACCACAACTTGGCCGCGCGAATGACCTCCCCCTTCCTGTCCAGCGGCACGAATCCGTGCTGCTGGCCGCTGACCCCGATGGCCACCACCTCCGTCGCCTTTGCGCGCGCGGCGGTCAACGCGCGCCAGACGGCCTTGGCGGTGGCGTCACGCCAGGTGTGCGGATGTTGTTCCTTGGCCCCGGGTGGCAGGTCGGCGATGAGATCGTAGCCTTGGGACGCCGAGCCGAGCACGCGACCGCTGCCGGCATCCACGACCAGCGCCTTGGTGGATTGGGTTCCCGAATCAATGCCAATCAGAAGAGTGCGCATGATGGATTCATAGCAACGAGCCGTTGGAAATACAGGCAAAACTGTGTCACCCCGGACACCGTACGCCTCGAGGCCGGCCCTCCTGGAGCGCGAAGCTACTTCGCGCTCCGGTTCACGGACTGTCTCCCTCTTGAGGAGGTGGTCGCTGGCGTCTTGGTGGAACTTACGGTCCGGTCTGATCCCGGTTGCTCCCAGCGCCGGCTGATTTCCTGGGGTGGGCTTCGGGATTGGCTTCCATCGGGGCATCCCCTACGCTCCGGCCCATATGGGATTACTCGACGGAAAGACCGGCATCGTGTTTGGTGTGGCCAACAAGCGCTCCATTGCGTGGGCAATCGCCCAATCCTGGGCGAAGGAAGGGGCCCGGCTGGCGTTCACCTACCAGGGCGAGCGGCTGCAAAAGAACGTGGAGGAACTCGCGGGCGCGTTCGGCAGCGATACCCTGATCACCCCCTGCGATGTCACCCGCGACGAGGACATCACCCGGGTGTTTGCCGAGGTGGGACAGAAGTTCGGCACGCTGAATCTCCTGCTTCATTCCGTGGCTTTCGCGCCCAAGGAAGCCCTGGAAGGCGATTTCCTCAACACCACCCGGGACGCCTACCTGCTGGCGCACAACGTCAGCGCCTATTCCCTGGTCGCGCTGGCGCGCGAAGCCGCGCCGCTGATGACCGACGGCGGCAGCATCATCGGCATGAGCTATTACGGCGCGGAGAAGGTGGTGGCGCATTACAATGTCATGGGGGTGGCAAAGGCATCGCTCGAGGCCAGCACCCGCTACCTCGCCTACGATCTCGGCCCCAGGAAGATTCGCGTGAACTGCATCAGTGCCGGCCCGGTCAACACCCTGGCCGCGCGCGGGATCTCCGGATTCTCCGAAATGCTCAAGCATTACGAAGCCAAGTCGCCGCTGAAACGCAACCTGATTCCCGAGGAACTGGGCGCCACGGGGGTGTTCCTGGCCAGCGACGGCGCCGCTGCCATCACCGGCCAGGTCATCTACGTGGATTGCGGCTACCAGATCATGGGGATGTGATCGTTCCGGCCCGGCCGGGCGCTCAGGACGTTCGCTTCAGGACGGCCGCGAACGCACCGTCCACGCCGTCCCGGGGCGGAACCAGCGACTGTTCATCCTCGAGCTCAAACGACCCGATTTCCTCCAGAAACCGCTTGACTGCTTCACCGTTCTCCTCCGGTTCCAGGCTGCAGGTGCTGTAGACCAGGCAGCCGCCCGGACGGACGGCGCGGGCGGCCAGGCGCAGCACTTCCAGCTGGGTGGTGCTCAAGCGCGAGATCTCCTCCGGACGAATCCGGTAGCGCAGATCCACACGCCGTCGCATCACGCCGGTGTTGGAGCAGGGCGCATCGACCAGCACCCGGTCGAATTGCAGGCTGCGGACGGCGGCGGGCAGGGTGGACCCCGGGGCGGAAACCATGGGTTCCACGCAGGTGATTCCTAGGCGCGCGCAGTTTTCCCGCAGTTGCCCCAGCCGCTTTTCGGCGGGATCACACGCCACGATGCGTCCCTCGTTGTTCATCATCTGGGCCATGAACGTGGTCTTGCCGCCCGGCGCCGCGCACCAATCCAGCACCGTCTCCCCCGGTTGCGGGTCCAGCAACACCGGCGCGAGCAGGGTGCTGGGATCCTGCACATAGAAGCCGCCCTCCCGAAAGCTGCCGCACTTGGGCAGGGGCGGATGCGATCGGAGCCGGAACACCAGGTTGTCCGGCAGCCAGTCGCGGCGGAGGAAGTCATATTCCACCCCTTCGTTTCGCCAGCGTTCCAGCAGTTTGCCCGGATCGGTCCGGAGGGTGTTGACGCGGCCGAACACCTCCGCCGGCGTGTTGTTCCATTGCAGCAGCTCCCGGGTGGTTTCGACGCCGAACCGGCCGGTCCAGCGGGTGATCAGCCAGTCGGGATGCGACCAGCCGATGGCCGGCTGGCGGGCCCGGAGATCCTTCAGGCAATCGCGCGTGGCGGGTAATTCGCGGGCGTATCCCCGCAGGAGAGCGTTGGCAAAGCCCGCCTGTGCCCCGCACCCGAACTCCTTGGCCAGCTCCACGCTTTCGTTCACGGCGGCATGCGGCGGAATGCGCTCGAGCCACAGCATTTGATACAGTCCGAGCCGCAGCAGCACCCGCAGGGCGGCCTTTTGTTCGCGGCCCTCCGTCCGCCGGGCAATCAACCAATCCAGCGCCGCCTGCCAGCGCACGCAGCCCAGCACCAGCTCGCGGCACAGCCCCCGGTCCGCGGGGGACAGGCGCGAGGCCTCAAGCCCCTTTTCCAGAAGCGTTTCGGTGTAGGCATCCCCATGCTCGCGCCGCAACAGTGTTCGCGCCGCAACAGCCCTTGGAGTTTCAGAAAGCACGGCTCGAATAAATGCTTTTCCCGCCTCCGGCGCGAGCCTAAGATGAGGTTTATGCGCGAGGAATTTGAAAAAATGGCGGCCGCGGGGAAAATC
>JALOTU010000007.1 GCA_025457725.1 Verrucomicrobiota bacterium | reverse complement strand
GGGCACCCGGCTCAAATCATCCGTTCCCAGCTGCAACAGCGCCGCATTGCGGTAGGTGTTCAAGTCGGGTTTGCTTTCCATGGCAGCGTAGGATCTGCGTTCCTTTGCCAGCAACTGCAAGGCGAGCAAATCCAGGGCAACCGGATCCGTCCCGAAATAGAGCTCATTGGCCACGGCTGAATAGTGCAACAGCGTGGTGTCCTCGCCTTCATACTGACAGATCAAGGCGTCAGTGATGCACAGAACGACACGATCGCCGATCGTGCGCATGGCATAGATTTCCGGCAGGGCCCGATCGCCGATCGTGCGCATGGCATAGATTTCCGGCAGGGCCCAGGAAAGGGTGGAGGGGTTGCTTTCAAAGCGCCAAGTGTTGTCGAGGGAACCCAGCGTCATGCTGTAAATATGCCCGGTCACCCCGGTACTCTGCTTGTTGGAGGCCGGCGCGATGCTGATGATCCGGGTTACGCGCGGCCCCAACAGTTTGGTGACAAATGATCTTCTGCCCACCCCTTCCCCGGTTTTCCCGAACTCAAGGTCCCCAAAACGCAGGCCGGTGATCAGGGCGAAGGAATACGCATCGGACGGGTCATAGCCCGACTGCAGAGCCCCGGCGAGGGTGATCCCGAGAGAGGCGGCCAGCGCCCCGTAGCCGGCGCGACGGAGATCCGCTTCGGTACGGTCCCACACGATAATGTTGGTGGCGCTGACCCCGGCCGACAGGAGTCCCCGGACCACCGCCTGGACCACGGACGCTCGTGTGCCGGTGTTGGGGCCGGGCGACGAGACGACCTTGATTGCCACCACATCGTTGGAGGAGGCGATGGCACTCCACGCCCGTTCGGAATCCGATGCTCCAGTGAGCTCCGTAATTCCCTTGTCCACCATGGCCTGAACCCGGCTGGGTTGGGGTTGGAGATTACGAACCGCCCCGGGATCCGAGACCACCACCACCGGCTTGCCCGGCAGGGCGTCAGGCATGGAGAACTCGAGAGCATTCGTCTCGGATGCCGGTAAAGGAATCGGGGACACTATGGCCATGAGGATCAAGCCCGCCAGTCCATGGCTCAATACCGGTGCGTTCCTTGACAGTAACACGGCTGAATGATAACACCGCCGCGGATGTACACCAAGAAAAAGCAGGCTGCCACAGTTTGGGTGCGGGGTGGACTGCTCGTCATGCTGCTGCTGGCCGGGTGCAGTCCCTCCGGACCGGAGGCGCTGCTGGATGGAAAACGCTTGCTCGATCGCGGCCAGCCCGGACTGGCCGTTCGGCGATTGCGCGAGGCGGTCTCGTTGATGCCCACCAATGCCACCGCTTGGGGCTACCTGGGAGTGGCCTATCATCAGACCGGCAACGCGTCCAACGCGGTGTCGGCCTATTCCCGGACCCTCACCCTGAATCCCGAGCTCGGTGGGGTGCGGTTCAGTCTCGGATGTCTCTGGATGCAGCAGGGGGAATGGGTTCGCGCCCGCGAGCAATTTGCCGCCGCCACCGTGATCGACAGCGATTCGGCCCAGGCGTGGCGCTGGCTGGGAGAGGCCGAGATGCGACTGGGCGATTCTGCCCGGGCGGTTCGCTGTCTGGGCGAGTCCCTTCGCTTGGATGCGCAGAATCCGGATGCCTGGAACTGGCTGGGGATGGCCCAGTTGAAGCAGGGAAGATTGCAGGAGGCAGAACGATCGTTTCAGTCAGCGTTGCGTGTTCAGGCCAACCACGGTCCGGCTATTTTGAATCTGGCCATACTGAACCAGGAGAAGCTGAAGAATCCGGCACGCGCCATAGAACTGTATCGCCAATACCTCGCGTTTTTTCCCGGGGCGGCCAATGCAAGCGGCGTGAAGGCGGTTCTGGCGGAATTGGAACGCGTCCCCGGTCCGGCAGCCAAGCCGGCCGACGTCGCGCAAACGCCGGTCCGGGCAGCACCCCAAACACCTCCCACTCAGGAAAGCGATCGGCCGGCGACTAGCGTGGTCATCCAAACAAACAGGGTGGTGAGATCGACTGCAACGCGTCCGGCTCCCGCCGCCATACAGCCGGAACCGGCTCGCGAACAAACCACAGCGGCGCAACCGATGGAGCGCGTATCCGTCACCTCCCGTCCTCCCGTGGTCAGGCCAGTCGAAGCGGTTGATCGGGCACAGTCGACCACGGCCACCGACGGCGAATCGACCCAGACGGTCGAGACCGACAGCACCGTGTCTTCCCAGTCGCCTCCACCTGAGCCGCAGAAGCGCCGCGGATTCTTCGCGAAGATCAATCCCCTCAACCTGTTCAAGAAAGACAAACGGGAACCGCGGCCGACTCCCTTGCCGGAGCGACGCGGCCAGGCCCCGGAAACAGGTCCTGCGCTTGATGCGGTCGAACCCGTGAGGGAGATGGCCAAACCGTCTGTGGCTCCGCAGCGGGTGGATGTGCCGAATGTTGAGCGCTTCAGTCGGTATGCATATCGATTGTCCGGTCCTCCGCAGCCCGGGGATCGGCAGGTCGCAGAGCGCGAGTTTGCCGGGGCCGAAACGTTTCGACGCCGGGGGGACACGGCGAAGGCGCTGCGCGCGTATGAGCGAGCGGTGAGGGTGGATCCTTCGCATTTTGCCGCTCAGTTTAACCTGGGGTTGATTGCACTGGAGGAGGGGAATTTGCCCCTGGCACTGGCAGCTTTCGAGGCCGCAACCCGCATTCGTCCCGATTCCGCGGCAGCCCGCTACAATTTTTCCCTGGCTCTGAAATCCGCCAATTATCCTGTGGACTCGGCCAACGAGCTGCTCGTGCTGCTCGCCTATGACGACGGAGACCCGCGGGTGCATTTGACCCTCGGGAATCTTTATGCCCAACAATTCGGGGACAAATCCAAGGCGCGTGAGCACTATCTTCGGGTGCTGGAATTGGATCCCGGGCATCCGCAGGCCGGAGCCATCAATTTCTGGCTCGTGGAAAACCCGCAATAGCGAGGCTCTGCTGGTTTGGTGCGACGACGCACCTGCTGGCACAAGTCTGGCTGAACTGGTGGACAAAGGTATTGCCGCAAACCGCGGCCCAAAATTGGACACCACTATGAATTCCATCACAATGGACAGGTTGCCGTTAGGCTGGTTTGACTTGATTGCGGTCGCGCTCCTGGTGACCGGCGCCGTTCGCGGGAGGAAACATGGTCTCTCCGAGGAGCTTATTCCCATGCTTCGATGGCTTGCTGTTGTGGCAGTGGCGGCAGTTTTGTACCGACCCATCGGACAATTTATCGAGCAGCACACCCTCCTCAGCAAACTGTCCTCCTACCTCTCGGCGTATCTCGGCTGTGTTTTGTTCGTTCTCATCGCGGTTTCGATCATCAAGAAGCTGGCGGGCGGCAAGCCGATCAGCGCGGAGCGTTTCGGGAAGTGCGAATACTATCTGGGAATCTGCGCGGGGGTGGTCACGGTGGGGTGCATCATGATCGTGGCCCTGTCCTTCCTGAATGCCCGCAAATTCACCTCGGCGGAGATCCAGGCGCGCAAAGCCTATGATCTGGATGTTTATGGCAGCAGCTTCTTTCCTTCACTCGACAGCGTGCAGTCCTTTGTCTTCAAGAAATCCCTCGTCGGCGATACGGTGCAACGCTACGCCTCCTCGGCACTGATCGAGCCCACCAAACCCGAATCCAAAAAAATCCAGCGCAAAGAGTGGAACATGCCGTAGACGAGCCGTTGCGGGATTGACATCCCGCGCTCTCCCGGGTTGGCTTGGCCCTCATGGGCGGTCTTGTCGACAAGACTCTTTTGGAGCAGATTCGTTCGGCCAATGACATCGTGGATGTCATTGGCTCTTACATTCCCCTGAAACATGCCGGCGCCAATTGGGTGGCGCTCTGCCCCTTCCATCGCGAGAAAACACCAAGCTTCAACGTCAACCCCCAACGGCAGATCTACCATTGCTTTGGCTGCCACAAGGGTGGCGATGTCTTCCGGTTTGTTCAGGACTTCGAGAACGTGGGTTTCATGGATGCCGTGCGCCGACTGGCCGAGCGGGCCAGGATACCGCTGGTGCTCGACGGGAGTCCGGCTGGGGAGGCGTCGCGGCAATTGCGGGATGTGCTGCTCGAGATGCATGAGCAGATCGCCGTTCGCTGGCAAAATGCGCTGGCCAATGAAGCAGGCGGAGAAAGGGCAAGGAGCTATCTGGCGGAACGGGGCGTGTCGCCGGAGGCGGTGAAGCTGTTTCGGCTCGGCTTTGCGCCGGAGGCCTGGGATGACACCGTCAACTGGGCTGCCGGCCGGAAGTATGCGCCGCACGATGTGGAGAAGGCGGGGTTGATCGTCCGGAAGGACAACTCCGGTCACTACTATGATCGGTTTCGCGGTCGGCTGATGTTTCCCATTTGCGATGAGCAGGGCCGGGTGATCGCGTTCAGCGGTCGATTGCTGCAACCGGACGCCAAGGCGGCGAAGTACGTAAATTCCCCTGAGACGCCCATCTTCAGCAAGAGCCGGGTGTTTTACGGGCTCGACAAGGCTCGCCGGGCAGTGCTGGAGGCGGGATTCGCGGTGGTTTGTGAGGGCCAGTTGGACATGATCGCCTGCTTCATGGCGGGGGTGGAAAATGTGGTCGCCCCGCAAGGCACGGCGCTTACAGCCGACCACGCGCGCATTCTTAAACGCTACGCCAGCGAAGCGGTCTTATGCTTCGATTCCGACGAGGCCGGACAGAACGCCACCCTGCGTTCATTGGACGGGCTGTTGGAATCAGGTCTGGCGGTCCGGGTGGCGACCATTCCGGCCCCCGATGATCCGGACAGTTACATCAAGGCGCAGGGGGCCCAGGCATTTCGGTCCCTGATTGAACAGGCGCCCGGTTTTTTTGACTGGCTGCTGGACCGGCTCTGTCGCCAGCACAGCATGGAATCGGATCGGGGTCGACTGGCGATCGCCCGTGTCATGGCGGAGTCGTTGGCAAAGACGGGAAGCGCGGTGCTCATCGACACCCACGCACAGAAAGTCGCCGCGAGGTTGGGCATCTCGTCGGACGCGGTCAGGCGGGAATTCAATCGGATCAGGCCCGGCCTGGGGCCGGCGGAAGTGGAACTGGAGACGCCGGTTGACGACGTCCCCCAGCCCGGCGCTGTTGAACTTTGGTTGCTCAGGCTTTTGTTATCGCATCTCGACCTGGTCCCCTGGGCTGCGGCACACCTGCAGACCGCCTGGATACAACATCCGCAGGTTCGCAGGATCGTGGAGGGTCTGTATCGGGTGGTCGAGGAGGATCAGTGGTCCGGCGTCGCCGACTTTGTGAATGGTTTTGATGATGGTTCACTTCAAGGGCTGATCACCCAATGCGCTGCGGCGGGTCAGCCCATCCACAATCCCGCCCAGCAACTCCCGGATATTGCCGTTAAACTTCGGAATGCTTCACTGGAAGTGGAATTGGCCGAACTCCAAAGGCGGGTCGGGTCGCCGGACCTCTCCGAGGAGCGGCGCATCGAGATTCTTCAGCGGCAGCAGGCGATCCGGCTGTTGCGCCGACAATCGCTGCCGCCTGTCACGGATTGATGCCCCTGGTCGGCTATTTGGCTCCCTGGTCAATCCAGGCACGCACCAGGCCGATTTCCTCAGGGGTCAATGCCTGGGCTTTTCCCGGGGGAGGCATCCAGTGGTCTTCATCCTTTGTAGCGTGTGCGACAGCCTTGACCAGTTCGCTCTTGGCGCTTTGGCCGGGAATGATCACCGCCTTGCCGTCGGCCCCCTTGAGCGCATTCTCGAGGCTGTCGAGCCTGAGCTTGCCCTTTTGCTTTTCCTCCCCGTGACATTTGAAGCATGATCTTTCCAGGAGAGGCTGGATGTCAGCGGCATAGGTGACATCCGCTTGTGGCGCCGGAGGCGGCAGTTTTGGCGGGTCCTCAGCACGGCCAAGAGAAGCGGTCAACATCGCCAGGCCGAGAAGGCTGGGAAGCAGCAGGCGGACAAAGCGTTGTTCGGTGTGTGCTATGGGGTTGGATATCATGGTATGGTCAATGACGCGCGCAGTGTCCAGGAGGTCTTCCGCGGGAGCAAGTCCGATGTTCTTCCGCTGCCTGCCTGGGCCAAGCCCAACCTTGCCAATTCCCGGCAAATCACCTAACCAAAGCTGGCATGAGAAAACCTGAGAGCGGTCCGGCACACGCAGGGAGGTTCCGAGGTGTTTCACCGTGAACGAGACAAACTTTCCGGAATCCGCGCTGGTTCTCGTGGGGCACGGATCCACGCAGAACAAATACTCCTCCCAGGCCCTGCTCATGCAGGCCGAAGCGTTGCGCAGGCGAGGGCTCTTTCGGGAAGTGGTGGTTGGGTTCTGGAAGGAACCTCCCTTCATTGCAGAGGCGCTGGGGAGCGCCACCAGTCCACGCGTGTTCGTGCTGCCATTCTTCATCAGCGCGGGCTATTTCAGCGAGGAGGCAATCCCCGAGGTTCTGGGTTTCAAGACCCCGGATTCCGGGGGAGTTACACGTGTCGTCCGGCACGGTCAGCAGCTGCGCATCTACTGCCGGCCGGTTGGAACGCACGAGCACATGACGAACGTCATATTGTCGCGTGCAGCGAAGGTGCTGCGGGATCATCCCTTCCCACGCGTGCCGGCAGACCGCGACGTGACCCTGTTCATCGCCGGGCATGGGACGGAACGCAATGAGGAGTCCAGAAAGTCGGTCGAGCGGCAGGTGGCGATCATCCGGGAGCAGGGCCGGTTTGCCGCTGTGCATGCGGTGTTCATGGAGGAAGAGCCGCGGATCTCGGATTGCCTCAAGCTCGCCCGCACCCAGAGCGTGGTTGTAGTGCCGTTTTTCCTGAGTGACGGTTTGCATGTGCGGGAAGATATCCCGGTGCTTCTGGGGGAACCCGAACGGGTCGTCAGGGAGCGGTTGGCGAAAGGCAGGGCAACATGGCGAAACCCAACCGAGAGGCATGGCAAGCGGCTATGGTATGCCGAGGCGGTGGGGACGGATCCTGTCCTGGAGGAGGTCATCCTGGAACGTGTCCGAGAAGCGGCGCTCTGGCCGGATATGCCGCCATCTGAACGGCCATGAGTCCGCCACGACCGTACCGCGACAGTGTCAAGGCGCCGCCCCGAGGCGGCAAGCTGGCCCTCGCCTGACCCGGATCGAACGGCAGTCCGTCGCTCTCCAGGCTGGAGCAAGGCGCCCTTTCCCGGTCGCTGTCCGGAACGCCAGCGGGCTCTCCCTACTTGCCCTTCGGGAGGTAGTAGTTTTCGGTGTATTCCTTGACCATCCGGTCGGTGGTGAATTGTGGAACCAGGGTGGCCATGACCCGGCGGATGATCTTGATCCATCGGCGCGGAATGCCCTGCGCGTCGCGGTCGAAGAAGGTGGGAATCACCTGGTCGGTCAGCGTGTGATAAAGGTTGTCGCTGTCCACGCGATCCTGTTCCTCGACCGAGTCCGGCTGGGAATCCTCGCCCACGGCGAACCCGTTCGTGCCGTCGTAGCCCTCCCGCCACCATCCGTCGAGGATGCTCATGTTGACGCAGCCATGGCAGCTGGCCTTCATGCCGCTGGTGCCCGAGGCTTCCAGCGGACGGCGTGGGTTGTTCATCCAGACATCGCAGCCGGAGACCATCTGGCGCGCGACATGAATGTCGTAGTTCTCGATGAACACCAGGTGTCCCGCCAGATCACTGTACTTGCTCAAATGAATGATCTTTTGGATGAATCGCTTGCCTTCGTCGTCGCGCGGATGGGCCTTGCCGGCAAAGACGAATTGCACCGGACGCGATTGATCGCGGCACAGCCCGACGATGTCGTCGAGGCGCTGGAACACGAGCGGGGCGCGCTTGTAGGTGGCAAACCGCCGGGCAAAGCCAATGGTCAGGGCATCCGGATTGAGCAGGTGATCAAAGATGATGAAGTCGCGCTGGGTGACGCGCTGTTGTTGCAGGAGCAGCCGGCGCCGGCAGAATTCGATCATTTCCCTGCGCAGCGTGTAGCGCAGCGCCCAGAGCTCCTCGTCGCTCACAAAGGAGGGATCCTCGATCTGCTGCCAGAATTCCGGTGAGATCAGGCGCTTTTCCCAATCCGACCCGGGATCCTTTTTCCAGAAACGGGTCGACTCCCCCCCGCCGGAACTCTTGGCACGGCTGATCTCGTCGGCAAAGCGGCGGCGCCAGAATTTCCGCACCGGACCCTTCATCCAGCCGAGCAGGTGCACGCCGTTGGTGATATGGCCAATGGGCACCTTTTCCACGGGCAAATCGGGGTACAGCGAATGCCACATGTGACGGCTCACCCGCCCGTGGAGCTCGCTGACGCCGTTGGCGGCGCGTGACAACTTGAGTGCCAGCACCGTCATGCAGAACGGTTCGTTTCCGTCCTGGGGATGCACCCGGCCGTAGCCCATCAATTGCTCGCGCGAGATCTTCAACTGCTCGGCAAGCTTGGGTGCGGTAAAGTCCATCAGGTCCTTGCTGAACCGGTCGTGCCCGGCTTCGACCGGGGTGTGCGTGGTGAAGATGCATTCCTTGCGCGTGGCCTCCTCCGCCTCGGCGAGCGACTTGCCGGATTCGATTTTCTCGCGCATCAGCTCGAAGGTGAGGAAGGCGGCATGGCCTTCGTTCATGTGAAACACGGCGGGGGCAATGCCAAGAGTGCGCATGAGCCGGACGCCGCCGACGCCGAGCAGGATTTCCTGCATGATGCGCGTGGAGGTGTCGCCGCCGTAGACGCGCAACGTGAGATCGCGGTAATGCGGTTCATTCTCCGGCAGGTTTGTATCCAGCAGGTAGACCGGGTTGCGTCCCACGTTTACGCGCCAGGCGGTGAAGGCGACCTCGCTGGAGGCGATGTGCACCTTGCATTTGATGGGCTGGCCGTTCGCGTCGTGCACGGGCTCCATGGGGAGGTTGGCGGGGTTGAGCAGGGAGTAATACTCGGTCTGCCAGTTGTTGTGATCGATGGCCTGCTGGAAGTAGCCCTCGCGATAGAACAGGCTGATGCCCACGAATCCCAGGTTGAGGTCGCTGGCGGACTTGGCATGGTCGCCGGCGAGGATGCCGAGGCCGCCGGCCGCGATGGGCAGGGTTTCGTGGAAGCCGAATTCCGCAGTGAAATAAGCCACCGGATTCTTGAGGAACTTGGGCGCATGCTTGCCGCCCCATGTGTCCTTGGCGGCCAGGTATCGGTCGAACGCATCCACCACCCGCCGGACCCGGCTGGCGAAGGCGGAATCCTGCAGGCGGACGCTGAGTTCATAGTTGGAAACCTCATGGAGCACAGCCACGGCGTTGTGAAACAGGTTTTGCCAGCCGCGCGGCGACAATTCATGAAAGATCTCCTGCGCTTCCTCGTCCCAGGTCCACCACAGGTTGCCGGCCACCTTGTTCAGGCGGGCAGCCAGATCCTTGATCTCGTCAGGCTTCAAACGTTTCTGTGTCATAACCAGTTCAATTGCGTTACACGGGCCATCTGGGTTCGGTCTCCCTTCGAACGGGGTAAACCGTAGGAGTTGGGAGGGTGGGGGAGCAATCACAATTTTCCCAGCCCAGGAAAGGCGGGAGCAGCTCAGAATCTGTTCGCTAAAGCCAACCAGGCGACTTCTTTGTCCGCCAGCGGGAAACGGCCTTGTGACCCACCTACGGAATACTATGCTACCACACCACAACAGCGCTGGAATCAACAGCACGATTAGCGTGCCAATGGCCAGTCCCTTCTTCATGGGGTACCAAGACTTTCAAAAGCCAGGAGAACCCGGCGATAACCGCAGATTGGGATCATATTCCAAGTTTCGTGAGCCGGAGGGGTTGAGATATGACTCCATCCTGAAAAACGGCTGTTTAGCGACGGCCAGCACGAGGAATCTTATCCGCGCATATCTTCCGTCTCGCAGCTTCACAAACACGTTCTTCTCGATTTGGTCGTTCCATCCACCAGATTCAGGGTCTGCCTCATGTTCTTCCGCCCCAATGTAACCCGTGTCCGGTGCCTGAAACGGAAATTCCTCAGTAATTGGTTGCAACCCTCCACCGGGTACTGAGATTCGGCACTTCCATGAAAACTTGCGCGACCCGGGTTGGGGGGGCTCAGCCCAATACTCGACACGAATATCGCCTTGCCCTTCAGGTCGTGTCTTTCCATCTGTTAAGGATATTTCCACAGGAATTCCATCAGCGGTTAGTAGAAAATCGCGCATTGTGCGAAGGCCGAATTGAGGGATATGGATGAGGGGCTCTGCCTCCCCCTTCTTCCTCAACCGGAAGATCACCGGATTGGCTGCATCAGGAACAAAGTTTTGGTCTTGGCCAGCGTAATAGAAACTGTCAATATTTTGTTTTGAAGCGTAGTACCCTTCTTTAGAGACCTTAACAGTAAGCAGTTTCCCTTGAATGTCAGAGATGGTGAAAGAGCCTCGTGCATCACTTTCAGCCGGGTAATCGGAGGTTCCAGAGTGTGATAGATCGGTCGTCCCAAACAAAATCTGTGCCCTTTCAACCGGCTGATCGTTCTCGTCCACCACCTTGCCGTAGAACTCGATAGGTGTCCTCCACTCATCCATGCCCCGTGCAATGTCCTGCTTGCGGCGTTCAATCTCTTGAGCAGCCATCGCCTCCATTTCTTCATCAGTGGTCGCCAGATTTGGTTGGCGGAAAATGGAAGGAAGTCCATTCGTGTTATCAATGATTGCACCCTCTGAATTGGCTGAAGTGGCAGCCAAGTCTATGTCTTTCCCTTGGCTTGTTTGACCGGGAACACCAGGAGACGCTGGGTCTTTCATCGGTAGGCGATCCACCCAATAGAGCAGGACGATGACAGCGAGTATGATCGTCCCAATTGCAATCGAATACTTTCTCATTGATGTCCATTTGTTGGTATTCTGAATGATTCCAAAACTGCGTCGTAGTATTCCCACACATTCTGAATCGGCCTGGTAAATTGTGCGCTATGTTCTGCACGAGTTCTGTCGAATTCGAAAGAGGTCTTCAAATCCACCGAGTTTGTGCTGATCACCCCGCCCAACCCGCCTTGGCCTCCCACAGCCGCTGAGCGAGATCGCACGTTCTCGAAACCGATGGCGGGCGGCAGCAGTGGCGAATGCCAGTCCACATCATTGAACCGATAACTGGCCAGAGTCGCCTCCGGCCACGGCGGCCACGCGAGGCGGGGAGCAGCGTAGAAAGAAGGAACGGCGGAAAGAAAAGCCAGAAATGTCCAGAGGACACTGAATTTTGTTGGTTTCATATGATCTCCCAGTTTGGTTCCAGATGCGGAACCAAACGACCACGGAACCAAAGGGGCGCGAACTCAACGCACCCCGGCTGCAGGCACCGCGAAGCGCCCTCTCCGAGAGTAACGCCAAGCCGCGCCCGGTGGGGCGCGTGCTTGGGCTGGTCTTGGAGGTACAATTTCGCGGTTTTGCAGCCAGACCGTAGCCGAAGCTACGCAAAATTTATGTTGGTTGTTCTACATGGATCAGATTCTGTTTCTACTACGGATGTGGTTGTAGTCCGGCTCCGAGATCTTGGCGAGAGGAAATTTCACAATCGCTCACTTTTCGCAAAAAATAACGTTACGCATCATACGGTCTCAGGCCAAAAAACCTAAGGTAGTAAATCTTCAGAGAACTGCAGGTCTTATTGGGCGGACCCACATCAGCCCGAAGCAAACAGCCTCCGGGCAAGCCGCAGCTTCATCGGCACCACTTACAGGCTGATGCTGGCCAGTTCCTCGTTGGTGCTGACGTTCACGATCTTGAACTCCTCCGCATGCAGTGCCGGTTCGGCGCGGAACGACAGCTTCCCAAAATAGCGCTTCTCCAGCTCGATCAGATGCTGCTCGTCCTCCTTGCGCAGGCGGCTGAGGACAACCGGATTCACCACGATCCGCAGCTGGAAATCCGACTCGTCGCGGGGGCGCTTCTTCAGGATCTCGGTGAGCTTGCGCTGAATCTCGACGCTCATGGTGAGGGCACTCTTCACCCGGCCCCGGCCCTTGCAGTAGGGGCAGTCCTCGTAGACGGCCTGATGCACGCTTTCGGTGTGACGCTGACGCGTCATCTCCATCAGGCCCAGTTGCGAGATGGGCATGACGTGGGTGCGGGCCTTGTCGCGCCGCAGGGATTCCTTCATGCGCTGAAACACCGCCTGCTGGTCGCGGCGTGATTTCATGTCGATGAAATCCAGCACGATGAGGCCGCCCATGTTTCGCAAGCGAAGCTGACGGGCGATTTCCTCCGCGGCTTCCAGGTTGACCTTGAAGATGGACTGGTCCTGATCCTTGCTGCCCTTGGCCCGGCCGGTGTTGACGTCGATTGCCACCAGCGCCTCGGTTTCATCCACCACGATGTAGGCGCCGCTCTTGAGATGCACGACGCGCGAGAAGGCGTTTTCCAACTGGCGGGTGATGTTGAACCGATCGAAAACCGGCTGCGGTTCGGAATAGAGCTTCACCTTGTTGGCCGAGCGTTTGGAGATCTTGGAAACCATCTCCCGCATCCGCTCGTGCGATTTCGGATTGTCCACGATGATGCGCTCCACGTCCTCGGTGAGGAAATCGCGCACGGTGCGCTCGATGAGATCCGGTTCCTCGAAGACGCAGGTGGCCAGGGGTTGCGATTTCATGCGTTCCTGGATGGCGCTCCACTCCTGCAGCAGGATGGCGAGATCCCGGACGAAATAGCGCTTCTGTTGCCCTTCGCCGGCGGTGCGCATGATTACCCCCATGCCGTCCGGAATGGTGAGTTCGCGCAGGATGGTCTTCAAGCGTTGCCGCTCCTCCTGCTTCTCAATTTTGCGGGAGATGCCGCTTTGATCGGAATTGGGGAGCAGCACCAGATACTTGCCCGGCAGCACCAGGTTCGTTGTCACGCGCGGACCTTTGGAACCGATGGGTCCCTTGGTCACCTGGACGATGATCTCCTTGCCGGGGGAGTAGAGGCGGGGGATGTCCTTCTGGGTGATCTTCGGGCGGTCGCGGCGTTTGCCTTTGCGCTCCACGATTTCCACGCTGCTGTCAAAACTGTTCGGGACGATATCCCAGTAATGGAGGAAGGCATTCTTCTCGAAGCCGATGTCCACAAAGGCCGCCTTCAGTCCATCCTCGAGATTGCGGACCCGGCCCTTGAAGATGCTGCCGACGAGCCGTTCGTCCGTGGTGCGTTCGATGGTGAACTCCTCCAGTTTGCCGTCTTCCACCACCGCCACGCGGGTTTCGAGGGTTTCGGAATTGATGACCACTTCCTTGTGGACCTTTTTGACCGGTCGGATCATCTGCCGGACCTTCTTGACCAGTGAGTTGGCTGCCTTGGTGATTTTGTCCACCACGCCCCGGGAGGGCTCCACCACGGGCACCGGCGTGAAGGGTTTTTCCGGCTCAGGCGCAGACTCCGGGACAGGTTCGGCGACGGCGGGGGTTTCAACCGCCTCCGACTGAAGCTGGATCTGTTCATCGGTGATGTTGGGCGGGAGGCCGGCGGCCAGGTTTTCCGCCCGTTCGATCTCGGTGACGTGACGCTGCTCGTAAACGCGGTCGGTCATCGTGTTGTCCGAAATGGCTTCCGCCCGGGCCTGCGTGGCCTCGCGTTGATCCTGCTTGGAGACGGGGGCCATGCCGCTGGCGGGGCGGAACCTCATGCCGCCGCGTCGGCGGCGGGGGAATCGTTTTTGACTCATACTAGTATGTCTTTCGATGGATGTAGATGTTCTGTAACAGGCCCATGGCGACGAGGGAGGTGATCACTGAGGATCCGCCGTAGCTCAGCAGCGGCAGTGGCACTCCGGTCACGGGCATAATGCGAATATTCATGCCGATGTTGATGAACACATGGCTGAAGAGCAGTACCACCACTCCCACAGCCAGCGACTGGCCGAGGCGGTCGCGCGCCTCGGCTGCGGTCCGTATTCCGGTGAACAGGACCACTCCAAACAGGGTGATTACGATCACCCCTCCGACGAATCCACTTTCCTCGGCAATGACGGAGAAAATGAAGTCGTTGTGCGCCACGGCCCGCGGCAGGTAGCCCAGATTGTTCTGGGTGCCTTGCCGCCAGCCTTTTCCTGTCAGCCCACCGGAGCCGACGCTGATGAGCGCCTGTCGAACATTGTGTGAAACGTCCATTTGCCGTTCGCGAAGGCGCCGGATCTCCGCCCGCGACGCACCTGCGGGCGGAGGATCCGTAATTCCGAAATGCACCAGCAGCCGGTCCCGCTGGTAACTGTGAAGCTTGATTTGAAACTTGTGCGGAGGGGCGAACAGGATGTCCGCCAGCAACAGACCCCCCACCACCCCGACCACCCCGACCAGCGTGAGCAGTTTCCGCCGATTGACTCCCGCCATCCACATCATCCCCATGCCGGTCGGCAGCAGCACCAGGGCGGAGCCCAGATCCGGTTCCTTCATGATGAGCACAAACGGGAGCAGCACCATCGCCAGTGCCTTGGTCAGCATCCAGGGCCGCCGCAGTTCCTCCTCCGTCCGGCTCAGGAAATGGGCCAGCGACAGAATCACCGCCAGCTTGGCGAATTCAGACGGTTGGAACTGGAAGATGCCCAGGTCAATCCAGCGCCGCGCCCCGTAGCGCACGGATCCAATGCCCGGAATCAACACCAGCAGCAGGGTGAGGATCGAGGCCCAGTAGAACAGGGGTGCCCATCGGGAAAAGATCCGGTAATCCACCAGGCAGACCACCGCGGCGGCTCCCAACCCCACCCCGTACCACAAGGCCTGCCGGAACACGTACTGCCCGGTCAGCCACGAGAAAAACTCGCCCAGCCTGAGCTCGCGGTAGTTCGCCCAGATCCCCGGCGCCCCGCCGCCCGTCGTGGCGCTGTAGATGAAGGCGATCCCCACGCCCATGAGGCCGGCGATGCAGGCGAGTTGGGCCCGGTCAAAGTTCATCCAGAAACTGGTAGGTTTGTTCCAGGCCATGTCAGCGATTCCTGGCGACCTCCCGGGTCGCTTCGGGGAACAACACCCGGTAAATGTCCCTCGCCAGCGGCGCGCAGGTGCCGCCTCCCGAGCTGCCGCCCTCAACCATGATCACCACGGCAACCTCCGGGTTTTCGTAGGGCGCAAAGGAGATGAACCAGGTGGTGTGCCCCACCACCCGGTTGTTGAGATCGGTAATCTGCGCCGTTCCGGTCTTGCCGCAGATCCGCACGGATGAAATGGCCGCCGCCCGACCGGTGCCATCGGGGTCCTCGACATCCGCAAGCATGGCTTCCTTGAGGATGTTGAGATTCCCGGCCTGAACATTCAGCCGGTCGCGAACCCCGCTGGGCGTGGATGAAGGGAGGGACCCGGGCGCATCGGAGTTCGGATCGCTGATCTCTTTGACCAGGCGCGGCCAGAGCACGTCGCCCCCGTTGGCAAAGGCGGCGGTCATCACGGCCATCTGCAACGGAGTTACGGCGATCTGACCCTGGCCAATGCAGAGGTTGGCCGTGTCGCCCGCCGACCAGCCGAGGGCAAGTCGCCGGTCGTCGGGAAAAATCCCCGAGGTTTCCTGGCGCGTCCTGAGTCCGGTGGTCTCCCCGAGGTGCAATCGCTTGCCCAGGGCGAGAATGCGATCGATCCCCGCCCAAAGCCCGTTGGAAATGAAATAGCTGTTGCTGGAAAGCTTCACCGCGCGCCGGAAATCATAGTCCCCCGGAGGGGCGGTGTCGGCAATGGCGCGTCTGCCGACATAAAAGACGCTGCCGCCGGGATGCCTGGGGTTGGGTTGCACCTCGATCCTGCGTCGGGGGTCCAGTCCGGCCTCCAGTGCGGCCAGTCCGATGATGGGCTTGAAAATGGAGCCGGGCGCGTAATTTTCCTGCGTGGCACGATTGATTTGCGGCCGGAATTCCTCGTTGTTCAGCCAGGCGAATTCCTCGTGGGACATGCCGTCAACGTACTGATTGGGATCGTAGCCGGGGGAGGAAGCCATCGCGAGGATGTCCCCATTGGTCACATCGAGCACCACCACGGCGCCCATGGGGGTGGTGGCTACTTTCTGCAAAGCGTCCTCAGCAGCCTGCTGCACCCGCAGGTCAAGGGTCAGCACCACATCGCGACCCGGTTCCGCCGGCATCCAGACCGCGTCCTCAAACCGGTAGCCGAAATTATTCACCAACACGGACTTCGCACCAGCCTGGCCGCGCAGCTCGGTGTCGTA